>DATJTR010000317.1:0-4447 GCA_035503215.1 Pirellulales bacterium | reverse complement strand
TCGTGTCCAGCGAGAGCGATATCTCGCGCGAGTTGGCATCGGCCGACGTGCTGATGGCGCTGCATTTCCCGGTCGATTTTTCCCGCCGGGTGCTCAGCGGCGAGCCGGCCCCCGTGCAGCTTTTGCTCGACGGCCGCCGCTCGAATGCCGCGCAGATCGTGGCCGGTTATGCCACCGAAATCGTCGCCCGCTTCAACGTCGAGCTGACTTCCCAACAGCCCGCCGTCACCGCGGCCAGCGTCGTCGTCCCGCGCATTTGGTTCAACCCCAACCAGCAAACCACCTGGAATTCCGCTCCGTCGTTGGTGGGCATTCTGACGACGCTGATGGGTCTGGTGGTCACCGCCTTGTCGGTCGCCCGCGAACGCGAACTGGGCACGTTCGAGCAGCTTTTGGTGGCTCCCTTGAGCCCGCGCGAAATCATTCTCGGCAAAACGCTGCCGGCCTTGCTGGTGGGCGTGGCCGAGGCGACGGCCATGGCGCTGGTCGGCGTGTTTCTGCTCCGCGTGCCGTTTCACGGCTCGGTTTTCTTGTTCTACATTTCCACGGTCGTCTACCTGTTCGCCGTGATCGGCGTCGGCCTGTTCGTCTCGTCGCTGGCCAAAACGCAGCAGCAGGCGATTCTGGGCACGTTCATGTTCATGGTTCCCTCGATGATGCTGTCGGGCTTCGCCAGCCCGATCGAGAACATGCCCGCCTGGCTGCAAGAGGCGACCCGCATCAACCCGATCCGCTATTACATCGTGATCGTCAAAGGGGTCTTCCTGAAAGACCTGCCGTTCGAGCTCGTGCTGGCGAATCTCTGGCCGATGGCAATCATCGGTTTCGTCACGCTAGCCGCGGCCGGCTGGCTATTCCGCCACCGCATGGAATAGCCGGCCCCCGGGCCAGCGATCCGCTCATTTCCGCTACGAACCGCATAGGCGGTCGTGGCGGCAAAACCGGTGCCGGACGATCAACCGGCAAAGCTTGCCACGCCCGGCATCCACGGGCCCACCCCCCCGATCCCATTATGCCGGTTCTGCCGCGCAGGCCCGTGTCGTTAATGCCACCTGCACGGGATGCCCGAGTAAAGCACCTGTAACCGATTTGCAAATTGTCCCGAAGTGAACTGCTTTGCGGTTCCTGCGACTCTCGGCGATCTTGGTGCGAGGCCAATGTCCCACTCAGATCGCGGCGGCAGGACCAACCCACCCACCCGACCACGGGCGCAAGGATGCTTCCTGTGGTCACGGTGATCGACCCGCTGCTTGCCCCGTGCTCTCTCTGCCTGGCAGGGGGACGCGCGGCATCCCTGGCATAACGCGCCTTGCACAATGCGCCTGTGAAGTTGAACACGAGGTAGGCATGGATGCCCTCTCCCCAGCGACGCAGTCACTCCTCCTTTCGTCGTCTGAGCCCCCATCGTCTGGGACCCCGTCGTCTGGGCCCGCGATCCCCGCGGTCGCCCCTGCATCGATTGCCGCGGTAGCCTGTGGCGGCGGCTGCGTGGCTCGCGACCGAACGGCGCGGAATTCGGCCGGCGAGCAGCCGGCGACTGAGCCGGCCCGGTCTTGCGACGCGCCGTGCGACGAGCTCTCGGCCACGACCGCCTGCCCGGCAGCCGGCCGCTGCGCACGCCGCGGCCAGGCTTGCCCGCGTGCAATTCGCGCGGCATGTCTGTTGGTCGCCCTCTCGCTGCTCACCTCGACGGGCTGCGTGCGCAGTTTGAACCAGTGGGCCCACAACCACTTCAAGCTCGGCCCTAACTACGCGCCGCCGCCGGCCCCGGTGTCGCCCGAATGGGTCGACATTGCCAACCCGCAGGCCGAAGTCGATCCCAAGACGACGATCGCCAAGGACTCGGCGCCGATCACGCGGATCAACTCCAATCCGGTGCAAGACTGCCAGTGGTGGACCGTCTTCAACGACGACACGCTGAACGGCCTGATCACCTCGGCCTATGGCGGCAATCTCGACATGCGGAACGCCGTGGCCCGCATCCTCGAAGCCCGCGGCCGCCGCGGCATCGCCATCGGCAACTTGTTCCCGCAATCGCAAGCCTTGCAGGCCAATTACGCGCACGCCGAAATCTCGCACAACCTGGGCGGACCGCTCAGCGCTTTCGGTGGCCCGGTCGACGTGTGGGTGATGGGCGGGAACATCTCATGGGAGCTCGATTTCTGGGGCCGTTACCGCCGCATGATCGAGTCGGCGAATGCCAATCTCGATCGCTCGGTCGAAGACTACGGCAACGTGGTCGTAATCACCCTGGCCGACACCGCAACGTATTACGTGCAGATGCGCACCTACGAAGAGCGGCTGCGGTTCGCCGAACGCAACGTCGTCATTCAGCGCGATTCGCTCCGCCTGGCCGTCGAACGTTTCGAAGGTGGCACGGCCACCGAGCTCGACGTGACCCAAGCCCGCTCGAATCTGGCCCAGACCGAATCGCTCATTCCCCCGCTGATCACCGGCCGTCGGCAAGCGGCCAACCAGTTGTGCATCTTGCTCGGCTACCCGGTGACCGACCTGGCCGACCAACTGCCGCCGGCCGGCATTCCGCGTCCGCCGCTCGAAGTGGCGGTCGGCATTCCGGCCGACCTGCTGCGCCGCCGGCCCGACGTGGGCCGGGCCGAGCGCGACGTCGCCGCCCAAAGTCCGCAAATCGGCGTGGCAGAGGCCGATTTATATCCGCGGCTGACGATCAACGGCTTCTTGGGCTACGCCGCCAATGACCTGTCCGATTTGTTCTCGCCCAAGAGCTTCCTGGCCATCATCCTGCCGACGCTGCAGTGGAACGTGCTCAACTATGGCCGTATCGTCAACAACATTGCCGTTCAAGACGCCAGGTTGCAGCAGACGGTGCTGACCTATCAGCAGACCGTGCTCCGGGCAGGCCGCGAAGTGGAAGACGCCCTGGTCGGCTTCGTCCAGGCCGAGCAGCAAGCGGCCCGGCTCGAAGCCAGCGTGCGCGAAGCCGAAAAATCGGTGCAACTGGTGATCACCCAGTTCGAAGGGGGCATCACCGACTTCAATCGCGTCTTCAACGCCCAGACGCTGCTCGTGCAACAGCAAGACCAACTCGCCCAGGCCCGCGGCTCGATCGCCCTGAACCTGATTCAGGTCTATCGTGCGCTGGGCGGCGGGTGGGAGTATTTCTGCCGCGGTCAGTGCCAGCCCTCCGGCCCGGGCCTTTGCCCGCTGCCCCCCGGCGCGGTCGT
This sequence comes from Pirellulales bacterium, assembly GCA_035503215.1. GTDB lineage: Bacteria > Planctomycetota > Planctomycetia > Pirellulales > PALSA-1355 > DATJTR01. The sequence goes on along the minus strand of DATJTR010000317.1, from coordinate 1,244 downwards.
CGAGAACGTCTCTCCCGGCGCACCGGTTCCCCCGAGCGATTCGTCGCCGGCCGACTTGCGTCCCACGCCGCCCACGCAGCCCGAGTCCGAACAACTCCCCAGCGGCCGCAAGTAGCGCGGCGAGCACCTGCGGCTGCCATCACAGCCGTGAAAACGACAAACCCGGGTCGTTCGGGCTGCCGCCGGCCAGCTTGAAGTTCAACTTGCCCCCTGGCTCCATCGACAATTGGCCGACCAGCGCGTTTTGGTCGCTGGCCTTCAGAATCAAGTAGTTGTCGGCCAGTGTGAACGTGCCGGCCAGCTTTTGCTGCTTGTCCTGGGCCGTGAAGTTCCAGGTGAACTTGTTGTCGCTGCCGAGCGTCATCTCGAACTTCGAGCCGTCGGGCCGGCTGGCGTTCCAGTGGCCAATGACCGCCGCTTGCTCGATCGGCGCGGCCGGCGGGAGTTTCGGTCCCGCGTCCGGATTGGGTCCGCCCCCCGCCACGTCGCCCGGATTGCCGGGCGTCGCGGGCGTCGTCAGGCCTTTGAGCAATTGGGCCGACAGAGTGTCGTTCGGCTCCAGCCGCACCACTTCGCGCAGCTCGGCTGCCGCCGGATCGTTGTGGCCAGCCAGCATGTAGTGATAGGCCAGCAGAAAGTGCGCCGCCCCGACGTCGAAGTTTTCGTTGCGATAGGCCTCTAGCGCGCGGAGTTGGGCCTCGTAGGTGTCGACATTCGGATAGAGCCCGCTGAGCGTGGCCCAATCCCAACCCGGCCCAGCCGACAGCACCGCGTAGAGTGCCGCGGACGCTTGTTGATAATCCTTCAAGGCGAACAGACAGAGCGCGCGGAATTCGTGCAGCAGCGAATCGTTGGGCAGAATCGCCACCGCCCGATTCGTTTGCGACAGGGCCGTTTGATAATCGCCCCGCTTGAATAGCTCGCGGGCGCTCTCGAAAATGTCGAGCGCCTTCTGCTGCTGCGGATTGGCCGCCGCCTGCCCGCCGGCCGGCGGCGCACCATACGGCCCAGCGTCCCCGGGAGCCGGCGCTCCAGGCACGGGAGGATTCGCACCGCTGGCGTATTGCGAGCCGAAATTCTGCGAAACGAACGTGCTGCCGCCCGGCGCGCCTGCCGCCGGTGCCGCGCCGTAGCCGGCCGGAGCGCCTGCCGCCCCGGCCGCGCCGTAGCCCGGCGCGCCGTAAGCGGGCGCACCCGCCACGGCCGTGGCTGGCGGAACGGCGACGATCGGCTGCGAGTAGTTG
>DATJTR010000316.1:0-3272 GCA_035503215.1 Pirellulales bacterium | reverse complement strand
CGACCGAGCCGATGGATCAGATTTGGGGGGCCATCGGCGCCGTGTTCAAGAGCTGGATGAACGATCGGGCCATCGTCTACCGCCGCACTTATGGCATTCCGCACGAGTGGGGAACGGCCGTCAACGTGCAAGCGATGGTCTTTGGCAACCTGGGCGACGATTGCGCCACCGGCGTGGCCATGACCCGCGACGTGGCCCTCGGCAGCCCCGGCCTGAACGGCGACTATCTGATCAACGCCCAGGGCGAAGACGTGGTGGCCGGCATCCGCACGCCCGAGCGGATCGAAGAGACGCTGGAAAAGGCCATGCCCGAGTCCTTCAAGCAACTGGTCGAAATCGGCCAGAAGCTGGAAGGGCACTATCGCGACGTGCAGGACGTCGAATTCACCGTTCAGCGCGGCAAGGTGTGGATGCTGCAAACCCGCAACGCCAAGCGAACCGGTTTCGCCGCCGTGCGAATCGCCGTCGATTTCGTCAACGAGGGGCTGATTTCCGAGACCGACGCCCTCAGCCCCAAGCGTATTCCGGCCGACGACCTGAACCAACTGCTGCAGCCGATTTACGATCCCGAATCGAAGCGGGCCGCCGTCAACTCGGGCAAGCAGCTGGCCAAGGGGATCAACGCCGGCCCCGGCGCCGCGTCGGGCAAGATCTGCTTCCACGCGTCCGACGCCGAAGCCGAATGGCTCAAGGATAACAACGTCAAGCTGATTCTCGTCCGCCGCGAAACCAGCCCCGAAGATCTCCGCGGCATGAAGATCGCCCAAGGCATTCTCACCGCTTTCGGCGGCGCCAGCTCGCACGCCGCCCTGGTCAGCCGGCAGATGGGCAAGGCCTGTATCGTCGGCTGCGGCGAATTGAACATCGATTATGGCGCCGCCACCGTCACGGCCAAGGGCAAGACGCTCAAGGCCGGCGACACGATTTCGATCGACGGTTTCACCGGCGAAGTCTTCGAAGGCCCGGTCGAAACCCGCCCCAGCGAAATCTTGCAGGTGCTGATCACCAAGACCCTGGCCCCCGAAAACGCCGAGGTATTCCGCCGCTACAAGCAATTGATGAGCTGGGTCGACAGCCATCGCCGCCTGGCCGTGCGGACCAATGCCGACGAGCCCAAGCAAGCCCGCGAGGCGATTGCCTTCGGGGCCGAGGGGATCGGGCTGTGCCGCACCGAGCACATGTTCTTCGACCACATCGACGATTTCCGCGAAATGATTCTAGCCACCAAGCTGGAAGACCGCGAAAAGGCCCTGGCCAAGCTGTTGCCCTATCAGCGTGGCGATTTCGACGGCCTGTTCCGCGCGATGGAAGGCCGGCCGGTTACCATCCGCCTGCTGGACCCGCCGCTGCACGAATTCCTCCCCCACACGCACGACGAGCAGGAAGCGCTGGCCAAGAAGATCGGCATCCCGGCCGAGACCATTTCGCGCCGCGTTCACGAGCTGCACGAATTCAACCCCATGCTCGGCCACCGCGGTTGCCGCTTAGGCATCGTCTATCCCGAAATCACGCGGATGCAAGCCCGCGCGATCATCGAGGCCGCCTGCGACGTGAAGAAGGCTGGCGTCGAGGTCCATCCGGAAATCATGATTCCGCTGGCCGGCTTCGCCACCGAGTTCCGCAACCAGGAAAAGATCGTCCGCGAAACCGCCGACAAGGTGTTCGCCGAGAAGGGTGTGCAGGTCAATTACATGGTCGGCACGATGGTCGAACTGCCCCGGGCAGCGATCTGTGCCGATCAAATCGCCCAGCATGCCGAGTTCTTCAGCTTCGGCACGAACGACCTCACGCAAACCACGCTCGGCATGAGCCGCGACGACTACGCGACCTATATCAACCACTATCGCGAACTCGACATCGTGCCGAACGATCCCTTCCAGACGATCGATCGCGACGGCGTCGGCGGCCTGATGAAGATTGCGGTCGAAAAGGGACGCGGCGAGCGCGAAAAGCTGAAGCTCGGCATCTGCGGCGAACATGGCGGCGACCCGAACAGCGTCATGTTCTGCGACGAAATCGGGCTCGATTACGTCAGTTGCTCGCCGTTCCGGGTGCCCATCGCCCGGCTGGCCGCGGCCCAATCGGCCGTGCAGCAGGCCAACGCCCCCAAGAAGCCGGCCCCCAAGAAACGCGCCCCGCGTAAGACGACCCAGCCGACGGCTTGATCGCCAGGTGCGTCGTCCACGTCTGCAGTAGACTCACCGGTTTGATCCGGAGGCGGCGAGAACACGCGGTCGTTCTCTGGCGGACGTCGGTCCGCCTAGAGCGAGTTGAGAGGATGAACGAAGCAGCCGATCGGCCTGACGACGAAAAGCGGCGAGTCGCCGCCGATTTGCTGCATTGGTCGGTCGTCACCGCCAGCCTGTGCGGGCTGCCGCTCTTGGTGTTCATCGGCCTGGCCGCGATGATGGCCGACACGCCGCCGCGCGAGGCGATCGAGAACGTGGCCGTCGTCACCGTCGTGGCCCTGATCCTGCTGACGAACGTGGCCTTGCTCGTTTTGCCAGTGGGCCGCTTTCGCCGCGTGGCGCTCTTGGTGTCGGCCGTCTTCAACGGCGCCCTGATCGCCTGGGTGGTGGTGCCGCTGGTCGGACCCGTGTTCCGCCCCGGCTCGGAACCGACTCCGTCGTGGTTCTCGATCCTCTTGATGGTCATCATTCCCACGGCCTACGCCGCCGCGTCCTTCATTGCCGTCATCGACCGAGTGAACGAGCCGCCTCCGCCTGCAACCGGCTGATCATGCCTCGGCGCGGACGTGCGTCACTTCAGCGGCGGCAGGCGTTTCAGCACGCGGCCGGTCGACGTGAACGAAGCTCCCAGGTTCGACGAGGCATTGACCATCAGCGTCTCGACGATCGGGCTGTTCACTTCCCCGGCTGCTTGCCACTCGACCAGAAAATTCGCGCCGACGGTGTTCTCGCCAGCCGTCTTGGCCACGACCAGGTTCAGCGTCTGCAAGGGGCCCAACACCGTTGGCTTGCCGACGTGTTTCTTGATCAGCGTGCCGTCGGCGTTGAAATAGTCGGCCCGGGTGACCGTGATCGGCCGGTCGGGATTCACGTTGTGGATCGACAAGGTCGCGTCGAGCTGCAGCTTTCGCTTACCGTCCTCATACAGAATGCTGGAATAGACCGGCACGTAGATCAGCTCGCCGCTGGGCAGCGTCGCCTCCGTTGCCCCGGCCGTTTCAGCCGCTCTGGCCACGCCGGCCGATCGCGACTCGAACGCCGCGGCGGCCAGCGCTGCCAATCCGGCGGTCGCCAACACCCATC
>DATJTR010000315.1:0-3616 GCA_035503215.1 Pirellulales bacterium | reverse complement strand
CCGCCCCCGGCCGCCAAGAATCTCTCGTCGCCGGAAAACGTGAGCCACCACAACTCGAACGCTTGAAAGGTGAGCTGCTGGGGATCGCGCTGAAAGGAGATCGCTGCCCGATCGGCAGTCGACGAAGCTGCCGCCCCTGGCGGCTCGTTTGCCGTGGCTTTGGGCGGCGCGGGGTTTGGCGGCGGTTCGTTCGACGCGGCCGCCCGATCAGACCGCAGCGGCTTTTCGACGGGCACCGACTTGAGCGGCGGTTCGTTCGTCGCGGCCCGCACGCTCTCGAGCCAGGCGGTCCCGGCGAGTGCGACGAGGGCTATCCAGCCAATCCACCCCCACGCAACCGGTAACCGAAGCCCCCCTGCCCGACCCCGCCCGTCGTCCGCCGCTGCGCGATTCACTTTTGTCGTTCCTTGGCTTTTTGATTGACGAGCCGCCTCAGCTCTTTTAAATCTTCAGCGTCCAGATCGCCGCCGTCAAACAGATTGAGCATTACCGCCCGCGCGGAACCGTCGAATACCCGGGCCACCATGTCGTCGAGCATTCGCCGCGTTGCCACGTCGCGGCTGACGCAGGGGGAAAACAGGCAGGCCTTGCCCTGCATGCTGCGAGTTAGGTATTCCTTCCGCACCATCACGTTCAGCGTCGTGATGACCGAAGTGTGGGCCAATTCGCGGCCCGCGGTGGCCAACGATTGCCGCACTTCGCGAACCGTCTGCGGCGGCTTATCCCACAACACTTTGAGAATTTGCAGCTCTAGTTCCGTGGGGTGTTCCGACCTGGGACGCGGCATGAGAGCTCCTTCGTGGCAGGGCAACGCTTCTATTTTGGTAGAAGCTATCCGCGACGGCTACCCCTTGTCAAGCAGCCGGTTGGATAAACGGAAAGAATGCGGCTGGCTCAATCGTAGATTGGCAATGCCGACTCATGATCGGCTGCCGATACGCCGCGCGGAATTTTGTCCGAAATGAGACGCGAAAAGGCTGCCGACAGGCGACATCGGACCCCATCGACCGGGCAGGCGAGCCGCGCCGGTCAACTCGCGCGGCTCAGCCACGGCGAGGTGCCTTTGCCCACAATTGGCGGCAAAGGTTTCGATCCTGAACCGAACCGCCCCCGCGGCAAATCATCCGGACGGCGCGTGCCCCTACCCTCGAATCGCCTGCCGCTTCATAGTAGTACTGCGACTTTTTAGGCGAAAAACTTGGTGATCGGCTCGGCCTGCACCAGCTCGCGTGGCTGATTCAAGTGGTTGAAGGCGATCGTGTGCGGATCGATGCCGAAGGCATGGTAGATCGTCGCCAACAGTTCGGGCGGCTGGACCCGATCTTCCAGCGGGCTCGACCCGGTCTTGTCGCTGGCTCCATGCACATAGCCCCGCTTGGTCCCCGCACCCGCGACGACCGCCGTGTAGCAATAGGGCCAATGATCGCGGCCATCGGCACTGTTGCCATTGCCCGAGGTGCTCACGCCTTTTTGCGGGCTGCGGCCGAATTCTCCCACCGCAACGACCAGCGTGTCGGCCAACAGTCCGCGCTCGTCCATGTCGGCGATCAGCGCCGACAGGCCGGTGTCGAGCATCGGGCCGCTCTGGGTCTTCATGCGGGTGGTCAAACCGACGTGATGGTCCCACGAGTGATTGTCGGAATTGGCGACCTTGGGCCACACGACTTCGACGACGCGCGTCCCCGCCTCGACCAGCCGCCGGGCCAACAGGCAGCTTTGACCGAACGGGTTGCGGCCGTAGTTCGCCCGCAGGGCACTCGATTCGGCGTCGAGATTGAACGCTTCGCGGGCGTTGCCCGACAGCACCAGGTCGAGCGCCCGTTCGTAATATGAGTTGAGCTTGAAATCGCTCACCGCCTTGTCGACGTCGGGCATGCCCGCGTTGATTTCGTCGCGCAGTTTCGCCCGCCGCTCCAACCGCGTGGCGAAAACTTCCGGACGCAATTGCAAGTCGTCGATCTTGATGTGGTCCATCTTGTCCATCTTCAAATCGTCGCCGTCCGGATACAGCGTGTAGGGATCGTAGGCACGGCCCAAGAAGCCGGCCGTTCCCCCCTTGCCAACGACGTTGCTCTCTTGCAAAGGCCGGGGCAGCATCACGAACGGCAACATCGGCTGCGTCACCGGCTTGAGACGCACCAGCTGCGAGCCGAAATTCGGATAATCCTTCGGGCTCGGAGGCTCGAGCTGTCCCGACGGGCTGACCTTGTCGGTCGTGTAGCCGGTCATCATCTGGTAGATGGCCGCGGTGTGATTGAACAGCCCGTTGGGTGTGTAACCCATCGAGCGAATCATCGTGAACTTGTCGTTGATCTGCGCAAGCTTCGGCAGAATCTCGGTGAATTGCACGCCGGGGATCTTGGTCGGTATCGAATTGAACGCGCTGCGAACGTTGTCGGGCACGTTTTCCTTCGGATCCCACAGGTCGAGGTGGCTGGGACCGCCCTGCAGGTAGATCAGGATGATGCTCTTCGCCTTGCCCCAGCCCGGGCCGGTTTTCCCTTGCGTCAGATCGCCGGGGGTGGCGGCCGAAGCAGCCTGCAGTTCGAGCAGACCGCCGAGCGTCAGCCCCAACATGCCGGAGCCGCCGACACGCAACAAATCGCGGCGCGTCATTCCCAAACCGCGGTCGCAAACGTCTTTGCCGGGCTGACCAGGAACAATGAGCATGACCGACTCCTTTTTTGTGGCTGAACCGTTTCGTGACGCTTGGAAAGGGAATTTCGTTCGACTGAGTATAACGCTTAGTGGTTGAAGAGGAACGCCGGACTGTTGACCAGGGCCCAAGCCACGTCCTGCGCACCGATCAGCCGGGCGTTGGCCAACTGGCCGGCACTGGCTTGCAGGTCGTCGTGCAACTGCTTCAGCCGGCGATCTGCCGGGACCGGGTTCTTCTCCAACAGATCGAGTTGCTCCCGCAAATCCTTGAGCTGCGGATCGACCGCCAGCGGCTGCTTGGCGGCGGCGATGGCCGCCTGCCGCTTGAGCAATTCCGGGTCGATGCCGCGGTAGTAGTTGGTGAGCACCTCCTGCTGCGGGCCGCGATTCTTGGGATCGGTCCTTACGATCGCCAGCAAATCCTCCGGCAGTCCGATTTCGAACGGCGGTTTCGCCAGCGAAACCGAAATCCGGAATCGACCCAGCAGATAGTTCGTCTGGAAATTGTGCGTCAACTTGAAGGTGAGCTTGGTCCCCCCTTCGAGATTGATCGGCTCCTTGCACTCGAAAACCGCCCAGTGGGTGCGGGCAATCTGTGGCGAAACGGCCCAACCCTGGTTCGGATCGGGATTATTGTCGATGGCCTTCGCGACCGGATAACTCTGCTGGCTGAAATCGGCCTTGGCCTGGTGCAGTGGCACTTTCTTCGATTGCTTCGGATCACTGACCGGCTCGGCGAACACTTGGAAGTCGTTCAGCACGAAGTTGCCGTCCGCGGCCAGCCCCGGCCCTCCCTTCGGCAAGCGTTCATCGGGAATCGCCTCCAACCGGATGGCAGTGATGCCGCGCAGCGGCGTGGTGACTTCCAACGTGTACATTCCCTTGCCGGCACCCAGGGCTAGCACCGAGCGGTCCGCCAGGACGCTAGTCGTGATCCCCTCGGGAGCCGCCACCGACG
>DATJTR010000314.1:0-6761 GCA_035503215.1 Pirellulales bacterium | reverse complement strand
CGGCAAGATCGTGCTCACGCCGTAGCGCGCGGCACTTCAGGCGTTGGTAGGCACGCTCGGATCGTCGGCCACGTTGACCCACACGTGCACGTGCGGGTTGCCGCGGAAATACCAGACGAACGCCGGGCCTTCCAACCGCCAGCAATCCCACACCTGGTCGGCGCCCAAATCGCCTTCGCGGTAGAAGGCCAGCGAGCAGCCGTCGAGTCCGCCCTGGGCCTTGAGGCAGGCCACGGCCCGATCGCGATCGCTTTGGCGATAGGGTTCGATCAGCTTTTGCAGCACTTCTTGCACCAGGGCCCGCTGGTCCGCCGTCATCTCGGCCAGTGCCAGGCCGGGGAGCTTGCTGCCGCGGCCGCGGAACGCCACGTCTTGCTCGTTGGGCAGGCGATCGACGAGCGACGCTTTACGCTGGTTGCCGTCGAGCATTTCATACACCTTGTTGGCCGCCAGCGCCTGAGGCCAGAAAACGTTGCCCGGATGGTTTTGCTTTTCGTTGAAGCCGCTGGCGGCGTGGCCGTAAAAAATCGGACCGCCGAAGGCGACGTGCTCCGTCGAGTTGCCGTCGCAGCGCAGGGTCATGTGGCGGCCGGTCATCACTAGCTCGAATTTTTCGCCGGGCGTGCCGAAGATGGCGATGTTCTGATCTTCGCCGAATCCACCGGCATCGTCCTTGAGCTGCTGGTCGATGCGGGCGTGCCACTCGGGCTGAATGATTCCTTCGAAGATCCCGCGAATCATCGCCTTCTGGTCCTTGGTGAAGAAATCGCTGTTGATTTGCGGTTGGGTGACGTGCCAGTTGTTGGCCACGCGGGTGCGGAGCAGGCCGCGATTCTTGTCCATGTGGTCCCAGGCGAAGCAAACGACGTTCTTTTGCGTGTCGCTGAGCGAATAGAACAGCGTTTTGACGATCGTCTCGGGGGCGGAGCCCGACGTCGTCGTGGTCGTCTCGGCGGCGCCGGCCCACAACGGAGCGCCGGCCGCGGCCACGGCGGCCAGCGTGCCGGCCGATTTCAGGAACTCGCGGCGCGAGGTAGACGCATCGAGGCGATCGCAATCGGGGCAGTTCGAGTGATGGGGCGACATGGCCGTGAGTCTCCGACGGTTCCGGGCAGGTGGGTAAGCAGCATGCGGGACAAACTCTCCATTTATTAGAAGGGAGCGGGCGGGCGGATGCAAATCGGCGGGGCTGCGAACCGTGGGCCCACCCGAAGTCAAGAAGAATCGCTGTCGTCTGACAGCGTAAGGCGGAACTCAGCCAGAATCACGGTGGGCGTCGTTGCACGCAGCGCCTCAATCTGTGTCTCCAGCTTTGCGACCCGGAGATTCTGCTCGGATGTCCGTATCACCGATGGCATGTTCCCGATAGTTGCATGCAGAACACGAATTCTGGCGTCGCGTACCCTAACTGCAGCTTTGAGCAGCTTGTAGTCACTTGCGCGTTGGGCCAGTAACGTGCGCAGCGTCGCCGTTCGTTTTTCAAGGGTCAGGATAGTCCTTTGGAGCTTATGCAACGGTAGTCCCCGTGCCGTACTCCCCAATTGACACCCCTGGCAAACAAATAGTTCGACCTAGCGCGGCTTGGACCGCGACTTCTTCTGGCAATGCGGGCAAAAAAAGGTTGAGCGCTGGGCCTGGACGACTCGCACGATCACTGAATCGCCGCAGGTGGTGCATTTTTCGCCGGCTCGATCGTAAACGCGGTGATGATTTTGATACGTGCCCGATTGGTTCAGCGCGTTGCGGTAGGTTCCGTCCGACAGGGTCGAGCCTTCGAAGCGAATGGCCGCTTCGAGGATGGCCAGCATTGCCTTGTGCAGGCGGAGCCAATCGTGGGGGCGCAAACGCTGGCAGGCGAGCGCGGGATGGATTCTCGAGCGGTGCAAGATCTCGGAGGCGTAGAGATTGCCGATGCCGGCCACGGCCCGCTGATCGAGCAGCGCGACTTTGATCGCCCGCCGGCTGGCGGCCAGCCGGTCGCGGAGTTCGTCGGCATCGAGGGCCAGGGCGTCGGGGCCTACGCGGTCGGGGCCGAATGTCTCGGCAAACTCGCGCTCATCCATCAACCGCACCGAACCGAGCCCCCGGCGGTCCCAAAACAACAGCTCAGATGCCTTCCCGCCCGCCAGCCGCAGCCGGAAACGCAAATGTTCTTGGGTGGGTGGATCGGCGACCAAGGCCAGCCCGGTCATGCGCGGTTCCATGACGATTCGCTGTCGATCGTCGAGGACGATCACCACGCGTTTGCCGACCCGCTCAACCGAGGCGACGCGGCGGCCGACGGCTCTGCGGCGAAATTGGGCCAGCGGAGGCGAAACCAGAATCGGCCGCTTCGTGATCCGTGGAAGTTCGACCGCCGTGATTCGGGTGCCGGCGGTCCCGGCCACGCCGCGGCGCATCGTTTCGACTTCAGGCAATTCGGGCATTGGGTGTTTTTCCTAAGAGCGGGAGCTTAGCGGTCGCAGGCGAACGGCACGCTCGGCGGGATGTTGCAGCCGCCCGTTGGGGGCGATCGCCAGGCGACTTCGGGATCGAGAGGCGAAAGGACGAGTGCCGGCGGGGGATCGGGCGCCCGGGCGGTTCCACGAACCTGGGGATGGACTTCGCCCTCTCGGCGGCCCAGGACAAAGATGCGGATTACCGTCCAGGTCACAAAGATTAGGGATTTCAGAACCTCGCCCATGCCGGCATTTTAGCAGGAGAGGAAAGGCCCCGGCATTCGCCGGACTTGCGAACCTTGCCGGCACGCGTCGCGTAATCGATTCGCTTGACGCCCACTTGGCGGCGGGGATAGAGTATGGGGCTGGTATCGACGTGGAGAAGCTCGGATAGATCGATGGGCCAAAGCTTGAAAGCACGGCTGACGCGGGGATTGCTGCTGGTGGCGTATTTGTTCGCCACCCAGGCGGCGTCGCTGTTCCACGATCATTCGGCCGATCACCCTTGCACTGCGGCAGATCACTGCGCGGGCAATCATCACGCGGGCGACCATGACTCGTGCGACGCACACGAGCACGGCTTTCACGAGCACGGCTTTCACGAGCATGACGGCGAGATCGAATCGCAGGCCGCTTCGCTGCCCGCGCATGATCCCCTGGCCGACGACGACTGCGCCGTGTGCCGTTTCTTGGGCCTCAAGACCCTGCCGGTCGCTCCGCCGGTCGCGGTGGACAGCCACGAACTCGTGGCCACGAGCGAACCGGCCGAGCCTGTGCATGAGGCGTGTCCCATTGAAGGGACGACGCATTCACGGGCCCCTCCCCAGCTTGGCTGATCCGGGACGGTTCTTTGCCCGGCATCGCTGCGCCCTGGCCTAACGTTTTGCGCTAGCCGCTGCGCTGCATCAAGTCGGTGAAGAATCCCGCCCCGGCGCTCTTCTGCGCGCTCGGCCTGCGCCGCCAAGATTTGCGGCTCCGGCGGCGCGTGGGCGTCTCTTTTTTCCAGCCAAACTTTTGCGAGTGGCCGCTCAGCGAGCAGGCCGGACGCGATTCCAGGGAGAACACCTTCGTCATGCGAGTTAAGAATCACAAGAACCTCCGTGCCGCCGGGCGACGCGCGTCGTCGCCGGCTGGCGGTTTCACACTCATCGAACTGTTGGTGGTGATCGCCATCATCGGGCTGTTGGTGGCATTGTTGTTGCCGGCCGTGCAGACGGCGCGCGAATCGGCTCGCCGCACGCAGTGCGTGAACAATCTCAAGCAGATTGGGCTGGCGCTGTACGAATATCACAACAGCAAGCAATGCTTCCCCCCCGGCTACGTCGACGGGCAGACGGATCCCTCGGCCTGGGCCAGCAGCGACAAAGGGCCGAGCTGGGGCTGGGCCTCGTTTATTCTGCCCTACATGGACGAGCAAAACACGTTCACTCAGATCAATTTCACCGTGGCCGTGGGAACCGGCACGAACACGACCGTTACGCAGCAGGCACTGCCGATGTTTCAGTGCCCGAGCGATCCGCTGCAGCAGGCCTTCCCGGTTTACGACAGCTCGTTTTCCAACGTTCTGGCGACCGTGGCCCATGCCAACTACGTCGGCTGCAACGGCTGGGTGGAGTGCCTGCCCAACGCCGGCGGACTCTACCTGCCCAACAATCCCGAATCGCAGTACGCCGACCCCCAGGAGAACTTTATGGACGGAGACACGGGCCCCGTGGGCCTGCAGGGCAACGGCCTGTTCTATCGCAACAGCCGCAACACGTTCAAAAACGTCACCGATGGTTTGACCAAGACGATCTTTGTTGGCGAGCGTTCCAGCGACCATTCGCCGAGCACTTGGACGGGGGCCGTGGCCGGCGGGCAAACCCCGGCGTGGATGGCGAGCACGCTGCCCCCGTACACTCCGCCCGATCCCAGCAATCTCGATCCCGCCTACCTGCAGGCCGACTACGGCGAGGCCTTGGTCCTGGGCCACGGCAACGCCACGCACGTTCCCTGCGCCGACAGTCCTTGGTACGACCCCGATACGATGTACAGCATGCACGCGGGAAAGGGGTGCAACTTTCTGATGGGGGATGGCTCGGTGCAATTCCTGACTCAGGAGGTCGATCCCTACCCGTATCAACATCTGTGCACCATCGCCGGCGGCGAGCTCGACGGCGTCGACATCATCTCTCCCTAACCGTACCGGAGCTTAGCCATGCAAGTACGAATGCCCTTCGTCCTGCTCGTGTGCTTGCTCGCCTGCACGGGTTGCGGAAAGGGACAAAAACCAACCGACGAGTTGGTCGTCGATCTCAAGTCGAGCAAGGCGGACGATCGAGTCGCCGCGGCGCGTCTCTTGCCGGGGAGAAAAGGTGATGCGGAAAAGATCGTGCCGGCGCTCGTCGAAAGTCTCAGTGATCCGGGCGCCGACGTGCGCCTGAGTGCCGCGACCACGCTGGGATCGTATGGCGAACAGGCCAAGGCCGCTGTCTCCGCCTTGCAAACGGCCACGAAAGATCGGGACCCGCGGGTGCGCCGGGCTGCCGTCAACGCCCTGGCGCAGATCGATCCGAGCTTCGCGCCGCCGGCCGACACCGCCAAACCGCCGCAAAAATAATCGCCAGCCGGCGAGCATCCCGCACCGTTCCGTCGGCCCGCCCCGTGGCCAAAGTGGGCCGCACGGCCAATAATGGCCGCAGTGCCACCATGCGCGCTTGTCGCCAGCGGCGACGCGTGCTGGCTCGGCCGTTCCTCCCTTGCCAGCCACGACGAACACACCCATGAGCCGACCCACCAACCTCGCCGAGCTGCGTGCCAGCGGCTGGGTTTCCAAAACGGTCAAACAAGAGATTTACGACAACTTTCTGGCCGCGCTCTCGCGCGGCGAAGAATTGTTTCCGGGCATCGTCGGCTACGACAACACGGTGATTCCGGAAATCAATATCGCCCTGTTGGCCAAGCACGACATGTTGTTTCTGGGGGAGAAAGGGCAGGCCAAAAGCCGGCTGATGCGGCTGCTCACCCGGTTTCTCGATCCCGAGATTCCCTATCTCTTGCTGCCCGACGCCCCGGTCCACGACGACCCGAGCCGGCCGCTGACCACGGCGGGCAAGCAACTGGTTGCCAATCGGCCGCCGGAAGAAGTGCCGATCGGCTGGTGGCGGCGCGACCAGCGTTATGCCGAGCGGCTGGCCCCGGGAACGAAATTCGCCGACGTGATCGGCGAAATCGATCCAGCCAAGTTGGCCGGCGGTACCAGCATGTCGGCCGAGGAGGCGTTGCACTTCGGTCTGATTCCGCGGATGCACCGGGGCATCTTTGCCATGAACGAACTGCCTGAGTTGGACGAGCTGGTGCAGGTCGGGCTGTTCAACATCTTGGAAGAGCGCGACGTGCAGATCCGCGGCTACCCGATCAAGTTCGACCTCGACATCGTGATCCTGTTCTCGGCCAATCCAGCGACCTACAACCGCAGCGGCAAGGTGATTCCGCAGCTCAAGGATCGGATCGGCTCGGTGATTCACACCCACTATCCCCGCGAACGCGAGCAGGGCATCCAGATTATGGAGCAAGAGGCCGGGGTGGAGCTGGGCGGCGATTTTCCCGTGTTCGTCCCCTACTTCATGCGCGAAATCGTCGAGCAGGCCAGCATCGTCGCCCGGCGATCGAAATACGTCGATCATCAATCGGGGGTGAGCGCGCGGTTCAGCATCGCCAACTACCGCACGATGATCGCCTCGGCTCGGCAGCGCGGGGCGGTGCTCGGCGAGCGGCCGGCAGTGCCGCGAATCAGCGACCTGGGGCATCTCTACTCGTCGGCCCTGGGCAAGCTGGAGCTCGACATGATGGGCAGCCACCAGATGTCGGAGCGGCAGGTGCTCGACGCGGTGCTGGCCGAAGCGGTCCGCGACGTGTTCGAAGAGTACGTCGGCCAGTACGGCTTGCAGGAGATCAGCGAGATCTTTGCGCAAGGAGTGAAGATCGAAGTCGGCGACATGCTCCCTTCGCGCTACTACGCCGACCGGTTGACCCGCGTGCCGCCCGCCTGGGAGAAAGCGTTCGAGGTCAACGCCTCGGCCGACGCGGCGGTGCGGGCTTCGTGCGTCGAGTTCGTGCTGGCGGGCTTGTATGCCTCCGATCGCATCTCGCGCTCGCAGGACCACGGGCGGATTATTTACGAGATCGAGTGAGTGGTCTGAGTGTGAAGGAAAGAGGGACTCACGCGGAGACGCGGAGGACGCAGAGCAGGCTGAGAAAAAAACGAACCTCTCGGAAAACGGAGTTTTCCGAGAGGTCGCCCAAGCACTCACAAGGAGTTTTCAGCCAGGCAGCAGGATCGTG
>DATJTR010000313.1:0-4998 GCA_035503215.1 Pirellulales bacterium | reverse complement strand
CACGATCCTGGCCCTGTTCGAGTTCGGCGCGATTCCGATCATCAACGAAAACGACACCGTCAGCGTCGAGGAGCTGAAAACCACCTTCGGCGACAACGACCGCCTGGCGGCGATGGTCACGAATTTGATTCGCGCCCCGCTGCTCGTGCTCTTGTCGGACGTCGAGGGACTGTTCGACGGCGACCCGCGCGAGGCGGGCTCGAAAGTGGTGCCGACGGTGCTGCGACTCGATGCGTCGATCACGGCGCTCGTGCGCGACAAGCTGACCGGGCTGAGCAAGGGGGGCATGGCCAGCAAGATCGAGGCGGCCCGCATCGCCACCACTGCCGGCGAGAACGTGATCATTGCCGGCGGCCGGAGTCCCGGTAATTTGGCCAAAATTCTGGCCGGCGAGCCGATCGGCACGTTGTTCCTCGCACAAGGGCAAGCGATCCCATCCTGGAAACGCTGGATCGGCTTTACCGCACAAACGCGCGGGCGGTTGGCGGTCGACGCCGGCGCACGCCGAGCGATCGAATCGCAAGGCCGCAGCCTGCTGGCGATCGGCATCACGGGGGCCACGGGCGAATTCCAAAAGGGGGACGTCGTGGGGCTGGTCGATCCGGCGGGGAGCGAATTTGCCCGCGGGCTGACGAACTACTCGACGGCCGACGTGCTGCGGATCAAAGGGCTGAAGACCGAGCAAATCGCCGCGACGTTGGGACATTGCCCCTACGTGGAAGTGATCCACCGCGACAACATGGCCCTGACCGTCGCCGAGCCGCCCCGCACTCCGCCGCCGGGAGCGCAGCCGCAGGCGTAAACGGCAGCAAAAGGGTCGGGGGAAATCGCGAGTAGATTTCCGGGCAGCGTTTGAGGATACTCTAAAGTCTGAATCCCGATTTTTAGGGTTTACCCTGCCGCCAGTGCACGAACCCTCGTCGCGGCGGTGAAGACGACGCGATTCCGCCCCCCTGCCCCGCCCAGCGACGCCCACACCCATACCCACACGAAAGCCCTCAGACTACCCGATCCATGAGTTCCCCCACCTGCCTTCCGCTCGCCGGCACGGAGATTCCGTGCTATTCGTTCGACTCGCATCAAACCTTGGCCCGCGAACTGGCGCAGGTCGTCGCCGGCATCATTCACGAGCGCCAGGCCGAGGGGAAACGGGCCGTGCTCGGCTTGCCGACCGGCAGCACGCCGGTGGGCATGTATCGCGAGTTGATCCGGCTGCATCGTGCCGGGCAGCTCGATTTGTCGAACGTGGTGACGTTCAACCTCGATGAATATCACGGCATCGCCCCCGACCGGCTGCAAAGCTATCACCGCTGGATGTACGAACACTTTTTCGATCACGTGAACATCCCGCGCGAAAACATTCACATTCCCGATGGCCAGGTGCCGGCCGACCGGGTAAGCGACCATTGCCGGCAGTACGAAGCGGCGATCGCGGCGGCGGGGGGCATCGACATTCAGATTCTGGGGATCGGGCGGAATGGGCACATCGGTTTCAACGAGCCCTATTCGCCGCGGATGAGCCGCACGCGGTTGGCGACGCTCGACACGGTGACACGGCGCGACGCGGCCAGCGATTTTTTTGCCGAAGAGAACGTGCCGACGCACGCCATCACGATGGGCGTGGCTACGATCCTCGAAGCCCGCAAGGTGGTGCTCATTGCGCAGGGCGAGCACAAGGGAGGAATCATCCGCGAGACGGCCGAAGGCCCGGCGACGCCGCGCGTGCCGGCCACCTGGCTGCGCGAGCATCGCGATGCTTCGCTGTGGCTCGACTCGGCCGCGGCCAGCAAGCTGACCGCCGTGGCCACGCCCTGGGTAGTGGGGCCGGTCGAATGGACCGATCCCTTGATCAAGCGGGCGGTGCTGTGGCTGTGCGAAAAGGCGGGCAAGGCCCTGTTGAAACTCGACGCCGACGATTTCCGCAACCACGGACTGCACCAATTGCTGCGCAATCACGGACCGGCGGAAAAAGTGGCTCATCGCGTCTTCCGCTGGATGATGGACACGATCAAC
This sequence comes from Pirellulales bacterium, assembly GCA_035503215.1. Classification (GTDB taxonomy): domain Bacteria; phylum Planctomycetota; class Planctomycetia; order Pirellulales; family PALSA-1355; genus DATJTR01. The sequence continues at coordinate 2,985 of DATJTR010000313.1, read as the reverse complement.
TACCATCCGGCCGGCAAGCAGGCCAAACGGGTGATCTGCTTCAGCCCGCACCCGGACGACGACGTGATCAGCATGGGGGGCACGCTGATCCGGCTGGTCGAGGACCAGCACGACGTGCACGTGGCCTACATGACCAGCGGCAACATTGCCGTGTTCGATCACGACGCCACGCGCGTGGCCGACCTGGTGACCGAATACAACCGGCTGTTCAAAATCGACACCGAGAAATCGCACGAGCTCGAAGGGGTCGTGCACCGCTCGCTGGTGCACAAGACGGCCGGCCAATCGGACACGCCCGAGGTGCTGGCGATCAAGCAATTGATTCGCTGGAGCGAAGCCAAAAGTGCCGCGATCGAAGCCGGCTGCCGGGAAGAAAACCTGCACTTCCTCGACCTGCCGTTCTATCGCACCGGCACGATCGCCAAAAAGCCGATCACCGAAGAAGACGTGCGGATCATCCGCGAGTTGATCGGCCGGCTGAATCCGGCCCAGATCTACGTGGCCGGCGACCTGTCGGACCCGCACGGCACGCACCGGGTGTGCGCCGAAGCGATCTTTCGGGCGCTGGAGACGGTGCCGCCGGACAGCCGGCCCGAGGTGCTCCTGTATCGCGGGGCGTGGCAAGAATGGGCGCCGTACGAGATCGAGATCGCGGTCCCCTTGAGTCCGCAGGACCTGGCCCGCAAGCGAGCGGCGGTTTTCCGCCACGAATCGCAAAAAGACTCGGCGTTGTTCCCCGGCCCGGACGACAGCCGTGAATTCTGGCAGCGAGCCGAAGACCGCAACCGCAACACGGCGGCCCTCTACAACCAGATCGGCCTGCCGGAGTATTTCGCTCTGGAAGGTTTTGTCCGCTGGAACGGCGTGCCGATCTAAGGGCCGGCGAGCGTGGCGTGACACGCTTGGCGTTACGGCTTCAGGTTCAGATACCTGAGAATGTCGTCGTACTGTCCGCCTTGGTTGCTGTAGAGGGCGTAGTTCCGCGCGGTGGCGAACCATTCCTTGGTCGTCGGCTTCAGACGGATGGCGGCCGTGGTGAGGTCGCCGGTGTGGAGCGGCGAGAGGCCGGTCTTGATGGCGGTGCGCAGTTTTTCTTCGATCGCCACGTCAACCAGCGCCTTCAGGTCGGCGCCGGAAAAATCGGCGGTCCGCCGGGCGACCAATGCATAATCCATGGCTTCCACCGGCTTGCCGGCCAGCAGCACGCGCAGAATCGCCTCGCGGGCGCCCATGTCGGGCGGCGGCACGAACATCACGCGATCGAACCGGCCGGGCCGGCGCAGGGCCGCGTCGAGATGCCAAGGGGCATTCGTGGCCGCCAGGATCAATACTCCTTCGTTCGACGCGGCGATGCCGTCGAGCTCGGCGAGAAACTGATTGATCAGATGGCGGCCGGCGCTGTGCCGCATGTCGGACCGGCTGGCGCCGATGGCGTCGACTTCGTCGAAAAACAGAACGCAGGGCTGATTGCGCCGAGCGTGTTCGAAAATCGTGTGCAACCGCTTTTCGCTGTTGCCCAAATACATGTCGAGCACGTCGTGAATGCTGACGGTCAGAAAATCGGCCTGCGCTTCACCGGCGGTCGCCCGTGCGAGATGCGTCTTGCCGCAGCCGGGGGGCCCATACATCAAGATGCCGCCGCCGACCGGCTTGCCGTAGGCCAGATACAAGTCGGCATGTTCCAGAGGATGAATGATCTTGAGACGGATTTCCTCCTTGATCGCCTCCATGCCGCCGACGTCGGCGAAGTTCATCGCCGGCCGCTCGAAGTCGACCGCGAGCGGTTCACCCGGCGCGCCATTGGCCAGCCGCAGGCAGCCGTGCTCCTCGGTGTCGATGTCGCCGCAAGAGGCGGTCGAAGGAGAAATCTCCAGCCGCCCAGCCAGTTCGGCGTCGGCCAATGCCGGGTCGAGCGCGAGCGCTTCGCGGTACTGCCGGGCCGCTCGCTCGGGCTCGCCCAACCGCAGCAGTAAGCGAGAGTGGAGCAGGTAGGCCTGGGCCGACAGGTCGTCCCCGCGCAGGAGATCTTCGACGATGACCAGCGACTGCGAGTCTTTTTCCTGCTGAAAAAAAACTTCGGCCAAACCAAGCTTCAGCCGCTGATGCCGCGGCGCAACGACCAACGCGTCGCGATAGGCGGCTTCGGCCTCGGTATAGCGGCCGAACCTGACGAGCGAGTCGACGAGGTGCTGGTGCAGGGGAAGATTCGTCGGGGAAACACGCAGCGCCTCACGGAGCGCGGCGACGGGATCGTCAGCCGGCATCATGGCCACACTTTCTCGGAAAACACAGAAGCATCTCTTTGATATTCCTTACGCGCATGGGGCGTTGGCAAGCCCCCTATGGCGGGGGGCAAGACTCCTAGCGAATCTCGATGTGGTAGGGAAGTACGGTGGCGACCGGCTGGGTGGGGGTGAAGATCTGCTGAAGCTGCTCGACCTGATGCCAGGCCGCCCTCAGCTCGCGCGGCAGCGCCAACTCGGCCGGGATCGCGGCGCGAATTTCGACGTCGGCTTGCGGATCGAAAAGCTGCTCGAAGAAATTCTTGGGTTTCGGCAGCACCTGCAGATCGATCTTCTCATCCGCCTTGAGGCCGGCCATGGTCTTGGCTTCCGCCACCGCGTCGTTCAGCGTGCCCAGCTTGTCGACCAGTCCGTTCTCCACCGCCATGCGACCGGTGAAGATGCGTCCCTGAGCCAGTTTTTCCAGCTTGTCGACGTCCATCTTGCGACCTTCGGCCGCCTTGGACGTGAACTGACGATAGGTGTCCTTCATCATGCGGTGCCAGGCTTCGCGCTCGGAAGGAGAGAAGGGATCGATGGCCGAGAACGAACTGGCGTTCTTGCCGCGGGCGATCGTCTCGACGTTGATGCCGACCTTGTCCAGCAGCTTGCGCAAGGCCATCTTGCCGCCGACCACGCCGATCGAGCCCGTCAGGGTGCCCGGCTCGGCGAAAATCTTGTTGGCCCCCATCGAGATGTAGTA
>DATJTR010000312.1:0-3483 GCA_035503215.1 Pirellulales bacterium | reverse complement strand
TCTTCGTTCGCGACGGGCAAAACCTGATCGTCCGCGCCCCGATCGGCTATGCCCAGGCGGCCCTCGGTTGCACCCTCGAAGTGCCCACGCTGGAAGGGCGCGAGGAACTCAAGATCCCTCCCGGCACGCAGTCGGGTGAAGTGCTCAAGCTGCGCGGGCGCGGCATTCCGCATCCACGCGGCCGGCACGTCGGCGATCTATTGGTGCAGGTGGTGATCGATGTACCGAAAAACCTGACCGCGCGTCAGAAGGAATTGCTCCGCGAATTGGCCGAACTGGAACACAAGCACGTGACGCCGCCGCGCAAGAGCTTCTTCGAGAAAGTCCGCGAGTATTTCGTGCCGAGCGACTCGGCCCAGACGGAGGAGTGAAGTGGTGAACCGCCACAGCCAACAACCATTCGACGATCCCGGCTCCGACGAGCCGCAGACCAACGAGCAAAGCTTCCGCGACGACTCGGAGCAAGGCGAACTCGAACAACTTCGCGGCGATCTGCGCGAGGCCACCGATCGGGTTCTCCGCGCCCAGGCCGACCTGGAAAACTACCGCAAGCGCGCCCGGCGCGAGCTGGAAGACGAACGCCGCTACGCCAATCTTCCCTTGCTCCGCGACCTACTCCCCGTGGTCGACAACATCCAGCGGGCGATTGCCGCCGCCGAAAAGTCCTCCGACTCGGGCGGATTGTTGGACGGGATCCGTATGGTGGCCAGCAGCCTGGAAACGACGCTCGCCCGCCATCATTGCAAGCGGATCGAAGCGCTCAACCAACCGTTCGACCCCGCGTTCCACGAAGCAATCGCCCAGCAGCCGAGCGCCAGCGTGCCGCCGCACACGGTCGTCGCGGTCGCTCAGGAGGGCTACGTGCTGTACGACCGGGTCGTGCGTCCCTCGCAGGTCGTTGTTTCCACGGTCCCGGCCAGCGACGGAGCCCGCGCCTAAACCTGCCAACGGACCGATCCAGTTAGCTGAACCTGCCGAACGAAGACTCGCCGCAATTGCCGCTTTGGGCTGCGGTCCCGATCCGAAGTTCGCGGCCTTGCCCGCGTTCCTGTCACGAGAGTGCTTTATGCCGACCTACGATTACGTCTGCGATGCCTGTGGACACAAGTTCGAACATTTCCAGTCGATCAGCGACAAAGTTCTCAAGAAGTGCCCGCAGTGCAAGAAATCGAAATTGCGGCGATTGTTCGGCACCGGCGGAGCCATCGTGTTCAAAGGCTCGGGGTTTTATCAAACCGATTACCGCAGCGACGCCTACAAGAAGGCCGCTCAGGCCGATAAGAGCGCGAGCGAATCCAAGCCCGGCGGCACGAAAGGCGAATCGGGCGGCGCTTCGAAATCGAGCGAATCGAAATCGAGTGCCAAGTCGGAGTGACGTAATCCGGGGTCGCGTCCGCGATCTACTGCGGTGAACGTTCCCAGGCATGATCGGCACGAACAATGCGTTGCCCCACTTGCGGAAAGCGATTCGAAGAGTCCAACAGTCCCACCCTGCCGTTTTGCAGTTCGCGCTGCCGGCAGGTCGATCTGAACCGCTGGTTGAGCGAGGACCAACGGCTGCCGATTCACGACGTGGACGACGAGGGGGAGGACGGCCCGCCGCTCGACCGCGACGACGTCGCGCTGGACGAGTAAGCGGCGCGGGGGCGATCGGCTGCCGGCCGGCCAATACCCAGTGAGAGGCATCGCGGTGTCGTCGCTCATTTCGGTCCTGCTGCTGGCGGTCCATTTCGTGGCCGTCGATCTGACGATGGCCGGACCGCTCGTTTGCGTCTGGCTGGCTTGGCGCGAAGCTCGCCGCGACGACCCCTTGGCCGGGAGGCTGAACCGGGAACTGGCCTGGGCCTCGCTGTGGGGGCTCGTCGTCGGCATCGGGGTCGGTTGCCTGGAACTGGTGCGACTGTGGCTGACCGCGGACCACGACTTCTGGCGCGCCGTGGCCGCCGTCCCGGCGGGCCGGCTCTGGTTTTCACTGGCGGAATTGGTTTTTTTCGCCGTCTGCATGGCCGCCTACGTTTGGCTGGGCCGCCGGCCCAAACGCAGGCCCCGCTTGGCGGCAACGCTGGCGATTCTCGCGGCCCTCGATCTGATGGCCCATTTCCCCCCGCTGTTCACGATGTTGAATTTGCTGGCCGACAGGCCGGGGCTCGCGGGCGTGCGGTTGGAGAGTCCGCTCTATCGCTCGCTACTTGTCGATCCAGAAGTCGCGGCCATGACGCTGCACGTTTACCTGGCCGCCGTGGCCGTCACGGCAACGTTGGTCATGAGCCGTGCGACTCGCCTTGTCGGGCAGGCCGCCGCCGATGCTCAGCCGGCCGGGCTTCCGGCGGTCGTTGTCGGCTCGGCGCGCGCTGCTCTGGCTGCGACGCTGCTTCAAATTCCCTTGGGAATCGCGGTGCTGCTGAGCGTCCCCAGTCAATTGCGAGACGCCATCTTGGGCGAAGACCTTTGGGCCGCGGTCCCTTTCGGCGGCGGCATTCTGGCAACGCTCGCGTTGTTGCACACGCTGGCGGCTGTGGCGCTGGGCGATCGCGACCGCCGTCAAGTTCACCGCGCGGTGATCCTCATGCTGGCCACCGTTTTTTTGATGACCGCCGCGCTCTCGCGCATTCGCCAACTCGGGCGTCCCGCTGGCGTGATGGAACGAGTGGCCGCTGCGGTGCCGGTCGCGGCCCCCCCTCTGACGCCAAACGCGCGGTCTTAGGAATTTGCCTGGGGGCCCTCTGTTTTTCGGCGAGGCCTATTTTTTCGCATTCGCGGGCTGCGGGTTCGCAGGCTTTGGCGGCGGATCTTTTCCCGGCAATTTGCCCGATTTGATCAGTTCGCCGAACGTAGGAGAGTTCGCAACATTCGGGTCGCTTTTCTCGTCAGCCGCGCTGTCGAGCGCCTTGTTGATCTTGGCGACGTTTTTCTTGTCGCCTTTGTCCAACAGCTTGTCGAGCGCCTCGCCATAGCTGTTGCGCACTTTTTTGTTCTCTCCTTTGACGTGGCAGATATTGCATTTCGCCGTGCCGGCCGCCTGGGACAAAGCCTTCTCTTCCGCGGCAATCCCCGGAACGTTGGCGTCCTTCACATACTTCTTGTCGAACTCTTCCTTGAACTCGGGGTAGGCCTGGACCGAAGCCGCTCGCCAGCTCAGGGCGACCGCCAAAACCACCGCGAGCAACGTGAACGTGACAACCTTGTTCATCGCTTCGTTCTCCAGATGAGGTGGTGAAGTAAAGAAGTCTCGACAGCCAAGCCCGCTTCCCCACGCGGTTGACGAAAACGATCGTCCTCAAAAGACTGCAGGCCGAGGCGCCCAAGAGGCGGCTCGGCCTGCGATTTCGATCGGTTGCGCCTGGCAGGGGGGACCCGTCTGCCTGGCACGCGTCGAACTAGTTAGCCGGCGGAGGATCTTTGCCCGGCAGTTTGCCCGACTTGATCAGCTCGCCAAACGTAGGCGAATTGGCGTCATCCGGATCGCTTTTCTGACCGGCCACC
>DATJTR010000311.1:0-2755 GCA_035503215.1 Pirellulales bacterium | reverse complement strand
GTCGGGGCTGAACGTCAGGCAGCTCGCGCCATAGCGATGGCCATGCAGTTCGGTTATTTTGTTGCCACGCTCGAGATCCAAAGTGCGTACGGCGCGATCCGTACCGCCCATTCCGCGCCAGGCGATCCATCGTCCGTTGGGGCTGAATCCCAGGGTGCCCGCGAGTGGCTCCTCGCTTGGCTCGCGTTTGAATTCGATCTCGGCATCTAGCCGGCCGTGCTCGACAGTCCAGATCCTCAACTGCTGAGAAGCGTCACCTGCGACCCGTTTGCCGTCTGGGCTGAACGCCAGGCTCGACGTCGCGCCCGGGTTGGGTAACGTGCAGACCAGCGCGCCGGTCGCCGCATCCAGAATCTCCAGGTCGCAGCGTTCTTCCCAGCCGCGCGTCGGGGGTTGAAGAGCGATCTTCCTGCCGTCGGGGCTAAAGCAGCCAAGGGGCCGAAGGACTCCCCGTTGAAGCTGCCAACCTTTCTTCAGCACCAATAGTTCCTGACCGTTCTCGGTGTCCCAGAGCGCGATTCCGGTCCGATCGGCGGTCAATCCGACGGCGCGTTTCGTGTCCGGGCTGGCGAAGAGCACATAGGTTCCGTTTTGAGCAACATGCGGAGCCAGGCAGGAATCGAGGGCGTCCGGTCCGTTCCGAACACGCTTCCAGTCGATGCCGAACGGTACATGGTGGTTTACCAGCGGCTCACCGAAGCCTGGTGATGTCCGGTATTGCTGTTCTTCGGCCGAGTTCCAGATTCGGATTGTACCGTCGTCGGACGTGGTGGCGATGTGTTCTCCCTTCGGATCGAAGTCGACGCTGTAGATCGGCTGCGCGTGACCACGAAACGTCAGACGCTCGCTACCGGTCGCGGCATCCCACGTCCGTAAGGTTCCATCGACCGAGGCCGTGGCAATTTCCTTGCCGCTGGGGCTGAACCGCACGCCCGTGACAATATCGTTGTGGCCCCGGAGGGTTAACAATTGCTGGCCGGTCGTCACGTCCCAAACCCGCGCACTGCGGTCCATCGACGCGGAGGCGATCCGCGTGCCGTCTGGGCTGAAACTTAGGTCCCAAATATCGGATTGGTGACCGGTCATTTGCCGAATCTCGTCGCCGCTTGTGGCATTCCAGATGTTAATCACGTCCTGCCCCCCGGTGGCAATGAGCTTGCCATCCGGGCTGTAGGCGATGAAAGTTCTCACCTGATTTTCTCGTGGTCCGCCTTTTATTTTTATTTTTAACGCACGCAGCTCCTTTCCGCTCGTCGCATCGTGGATTCTCACGGTGGACTCGCGGGGCAGGGGGCCGGGTTCCGTGGTGGCGATCTGCCTGCCGTCCGGGCGGAACGCCCAGCGTGTTTGAACACCCTTAGCGGGCACTGAGACAATCTTTTCGCCGGTCCTGGGATTCCAAACCGTCAGATCGGATCTCGAAAGGCCGGCGATTTTCCCACCATCGGGACTAAAGCCGATACGCTCCAAGTACTCTTGCCCTTGCAGCGTCGTCAACAGTCGGCCGCCTGAAGCATCGCAAATCTTCACGACGCGGTCAGCACCGCTCCGCGGTCCGGGCCCGATGGTCGCGAAACATTGCCAATCGGGGCTAAGCCTGAGCGATGCCCTTGGGTCCCAGATTCGCTCCGAGATCGGCCTCTTGACGACTACGGCCCCACGAAGATGGCACAGGCGCTTCAGGTAATTCCATTCCCACTTGCGAGATTCGACCGGGCAGGCGTCCAGCCGGCGATCCGCTTCGTCGACCATCGCGGCCAACCAATCGCGCCTGGCCAACTGAATATTGGCTTGATACATGCTGAGCTCGATACGCCGCTGCGCTTCGAGCGCGTTCTTCTCCGACTCCTCGGCATGACGCTTCGCTTCGAGCGCATTCTTCTCCGCGGCCTGGGCAACCTGTTTCTGTTCATCGCTTCGCCGCCGCTCGGCTTCAGCCCGAGCCTTTTCCGCCTCGGCTCGGTTCCTTTCCGCCTCGACTTGCACGAGTGCCGTCTGCGCGCGCGATTTTTCCGCCTCGACCTGCCCGAGCGCAGTCTCGGCACGCTGGCGCTCGGCGTCGGCAGTGCGCAGGGCCAGCGACGTTTTGCCATAGGCCCACATCGAAACGAGCGCCACGAGGGTTAGGAGCGTGGCGACCGTGGCCACGAGGCCGGCCACGGCGGGCTTGCGCCGGCACCAGCGGACGAAGCGTTCCGGCGCGCGAATCGGCCGGGCCAGGATCGGCTCGTCGCGCAACCAGTGACCCAGATCGTCGGCCAGCGCCCGGCACGAGGCATAACGCTTGGCCGGATCTTTTTCCAGGCATTTCAGGCAGATCGTTTCCAGGTCGCGCGAAATCCTTGGGTTCAGCTTGCTCGGCCGCTCGGCTTCGGTCTTGAGCACCGCATAGCCAAGCTGGGCCGCGCTGTTCCCCTGAAACGGCCGGCGGCCCACCAGCATCTCATAGAGCATTATGCCCAAGGCCCATTGGTCGCTGGCCGGCCCGACGTGTTCGTTCACGCCCGTATGCTGCTCGGGGCTCATGTAGGCCGGCGTCCCCATCACGGCGTGCATGCGGGTTTGCAGCAGGTCGCCTTCCTCGCGCCGGGCAAGGCCGAAATCGACGATCATCGGCTCGCCGTCGACGTCGATCATCACGTTGCCCGGCTTGATGTCTCGATGCACGATTCCCTTGCCGTGGGCATAGTGCAGGGCCAAGGCGAGCTTTTGAATCAGCGCGGCCGTGGCTGCCAGGTCGGGATTCGGCTTCTCG
>DATJTR010000310.1:0-6513 GCA_035503215.1 Pirellulales bacterium | reverse complement strand
ACCCGGATGGCCACATCGACTGTGCCTGCGTCCATCCAGATTTCCGGCGGCAGGGCGTGGTAACCAGCCTGGTGAATCACGCAGTCGATGTCTGTTTCGCCTCGAAGATCAATCGCGTCTACGTCGAGGCCTCGATCTGCGCGAAGCCATTGTTCGAAAAGGCCGGCTTCCGAGTGATTGCCGAAAACCTGGTGAGCATTGGCGGAATCGAGATGCTCAACTACAAAATGGAGCGACTGCGAGAATAGCCGCAGCCGATGTCGATTGAGAGCCGCCACGTTCGCAGCGCTCGATTCGCTCGACTTGCCGTTCTACAGCTTCGCTGTTTCCGGCACGACGAACGGCGCGCGGTATTCGCGGGTCAGCAGCTTGTCGGCCGCTGCGTTGTCGATGAACGCTTCGCGGCTCGGATCGAACCGGAGCACGGCACCAAGCTGCAGCTTCACTCCCGGATCGACATTGTTCTTGTCGAGGTGCCGTTTCGTCCGCTCGAACGTTTCGACAGCGGCCGGGCCGCCGATGTCGGGCATGTGGCCGAGCACTTCTTCGCGGCTGGCCGGCGCGCCGAGCACGTAAGAGATGTTGGCCAGGTGACACAGCGCCGCCGAAACATGCCCTTCGGCGATGTCGGCATTCAAATCGCTCGCGTTGCGGGAACGGACGGCCGCCAGGAAATTCGCGAAGTGGATCGGATCCTCTCCCTTGCCGGCGAACCGCCGCTCTTCCTTGCCATCTTTGTCGTAGACGATGCCCGTGGCGTAGTTCGGCATCACCATCGTGCGGCCATCGGAACCTTCGAAGATCACGCCGACCGCCGCGTGCTGGTAGGGCTCGGTCGGCAGCCCACGCACTTCGAAGATCAGGGTTTTGTCGCCGTAATCGAACAACGACACCTCGGTGTTGGGCGTTTCGCCGGCGTCTTCGTAGCCGAGGCGGCCGCCGTAGCTGAACACGCCGCGGCACAAGCCCGTTTCACCCAATCCCCAGCGGCCGATGTCAACCTGGTGAACGCCCTGGTTGCCGATGTCGCCGTTGCCGTACGCCCACTGCCAGTGCCAATCGTAATGAAACTGCGGCCGGGTGAGCGGCACTTCGGGGGCCGGACCGAGCCACAGCGAATAATCGACGCTGCTGGGCACCTCGTACGTGCCGCGCGGGCCGATTGATGGTCGCGGTTTGTAGCACAGTCCGCGGGCCAGTTTCACTTCGCCCAGGCCGCCCGTGTGCAAGAAGTCGATGGCGTCGCGCATGCCGGGCATCGAGCGCGACTGCGTGCCCGCCGAGCAGATGCGGTTGTATTTGCGTGCCGCTTCGATGCACCGCCGCCCTTCGACGACGTTGTGGCTGATCGGTTTTTCGACGTACACGTCCTTGCCCGCCTGCATCGCCCAAATCGCGGCCAGCGAATGCCAGTGGTTCGGCGTGGCGATCGACACGATGTCGACCGCCGGGTCGGCGAAGGCCTCGCGCATGTCGCGAGCGAATTTCGGCACGCGGCCTTTTTGCCCTGGCGCCGCTTGCTGACAGGCCTTTTGGCCGCGGGCTTCATCAGGATCGACCACCCACAGCACTTCGGTCTGCTTCAGTCCGGCAAAGACCGGCATGTGGCTGTGCGTGCCGCGGCCCCCCGCTCCCACGATTACGAGCCCCAGTCGATCGCTCGGGCCGGCCGCGCTGGGCGCCGCTTCGGCGGCCGTGCAGATTGAGGTCGCGCTGATGTTGGCCGCGGCGGCGGCCGCCGCCGTGAGGAGCGATCGCTCGAAGAACTCGCGGCGCGAGAAGGTCGTCATTCCAAACTCCTTCAAGTGGCAGGATGGGGCAGGGCAGGGGAGACTCTCTCAGGATAACGCAAACCGTGGTCTCGCACACTTTTCAAAACGGGGACATTCTACTTTTCAGATAAAGTAGAATGTCCCCGTTTCCGTTAGCCGAGCGCGGCCGCGATCGATTCGCCCAGAATTTCGACCATCCGATCGATTTGGCCACTCGTCGTCACGAATGGCGGGGCCAGATTATAGATGTCGCCCCGCAAGCGGGTGAACATGCCGCGCTTTTGCGTTTCGGCGTGTACCCGCTGCCCGGCCTTGAACTCGGCAGGGTACGGCGTTTTGGTTTCTCGGTCGGCCACCAGTTCGACTCCGGCCATCAATCCCAGCCCACGCACCTCGCCCACTTGCGGCAGCACTTCAAGAGTTTTCAGGCCGGAGAGCAAGCGTGCTCCCAACTCGCGGGCCCGCTCGACGAGCCCTTCGCGCTCGATGATGTCGAGGTTCGCCAGCGCCACGGCGCAGCCGACCGGATGGGCCGACGCGGTGAAAGCGTGCATCCAGCGATTGTCTCCTTCGGCCGACTGGATGGCGGCGGCGATCGCGTCCGAAACCCCCATCCCCCCCAGCGGAAAATAGCCGCTCGTCACTCCCTTGGCGAACGTCAATAGATCGGGCTCGACCCCCCAGCGCGCGAGGCCGAACCAATCGCCGGTGCGGCCAAAGCCTGTGATCACTTCGTCGGCAATGAGCAGCACCTCGTGGCGGCGGCAGATCTCGCGGATGCGCGGCCAATAGTCGGCGGGCGGAACGATCGTGCCGCCGGCGCCTTGTACCGGCTCGGCCACGAACGCGGCGACTGTGTCGGCCCCTTCGCGCTCGATCGCCTCGGCGAGCAAATCGGCCGCCGCGATGCCCGGCGTGCGGCGGTCGAGAGCCGAACGCGGCTGCCACGCGAAACGATAGGGATAGGGACTTTCGATGTGTAAGAATCCGGGGGCCGGCGGCCCGCACATCTGCCGGTAGGCGTCGATTCCCGTGGCCGACATCGCGGCCAGCGTCGTGCCGTGATAACCACGCTCTAGCGCGATGATCTTTTGCTTCGCCGGCCGTCCGGCAATCTTCCAATACCAGCGCGCCGTCTTGAAGGCCGATTCGTTGGCTTCGGCTCCGCCGGAGGTGAAAAAGAATCGCCGGATGGTGGGGTACGAAATCTCCGCCAGCCGCTGGGCCAGGGCGATCGCCGGCCGGTTCGTGCTGCCGGCATACGTCGTGGCGAAAGCCAGCGTGCGCATCTGCTCGGCCGCCGCCTGGGCAATCTCTTCGCGGCCGTGGCCAACGTTCACATTCCACAGACCGGCCAGCGCGTCGAGATATTCGCGGCCATCGGCATCCACGAGTACCGCCCCGCGGCCTTGCGTCCACAAGTGGGGGGCCTCGTGTTCCAGGGCCGAGTGGAGCGAATGGATCAAAAAGGCGCGGTCCGATTCCAGTGGATCTGTTTTGCGCAGCATGGCGAGTGACACGCTTCGATTCGCGGTGGGCCAAACTCGGCTCAGAAAACGATGCCGCGTATTCTAGAGCGTGTGCGTCGAGCGCGACAGCAGCGTGCTGCCGCGAACAGAAACCCGAACCGAGCGCGGCGTCGGTATGGCAGACTGCCGACTTACGGCCGATTCGCGCGGTTGCCACTGCGACTCGCATCGCGACCGCCAGTCGCCATGCGGGGCGGTTTGATGCTGCGTTCCCCCTGTCCGGCATGTACGCCACGCGGCAGGACCGCCGGGGTGACCGAGGGCACGCGTGGCCCATCACTGCGGACGGGCGTTACCCCCAGCGGCGCCGGACTCCCTTGGCCGGGATGGACCCGACGGTTCACCGCCAGATTTGCCGGCGAATCGGCGATCGTGGCTTCCGCCGCACCCTGCTCCGCGTCGGCGGCCGGTTCAGCAGCCGGCAGCGCATCGACGAGCGAGCGCAAAATCAACCGGCCGTGACGGCTGGGATGAGCGTGGTGTGCCATGGAAAGCTTCGTGGGCCGCAGGCGGGCAGGGCAGGGGCAGGGGAAATCGGTCCACCGCAAGCGGCCGCCTCTTCAGGATGGAAGACGGACCGCTCGCGGTGGAACCTGTTCCGCGCTGGGGGGGCGTTTTACTGGCTATCTCGGAGATGGCTCGCAGCGTCTCGCTCTGCGATCCAGTTCTCGGTCTATCTCATCCGCGCCGACAAGCGATATCGGCTCGCGTGCCGCGCGGACCGCGATCGTTAGGGAATCGTGGGGGTCGACGTCGACGGCGAGTACGTGGTCGGGCCGGGGCTGACGACGGTCGGGCCGCTCTGGAACGAGGGCGTTCCATACGTTTCGACTGCGCCCTCGGTCACCACGGGCGCACTCATCGTGCTCATGGTGCCCATCGTGGTCGCGCCGCCGCACGGGCTGCACGAGCTATACACCGGGCGGCAGCATGGCTGTGGGGCCGGAGTGGTGGCGCACCCGGCGGCCATCGCCGCAACAATCGTCAACATCAAAAGCCTGCGCATGGCTGGCATCCTCCGCAAAATGCGTACGTGTCCAGTGGCGCGGCTGTGGGTCAAGCAACTCTACCCCACGCCGCTGGATGTGCAAACGAAACGCGTTGACTTTTTTCAACCGCTAACCTTTCCGGGCGTTGAAAAGGTGCTACAGTTTACGTGGCCAGCCCAGTCCTGGCTGATCGTTCGCTTTTGACACGGCCGGCAGCCGCCACGTGCAAACGTTTGCGCTAGGCATTCCCTTGAGGGCTGGCTGAAAGCGTGGACGAAATTCGTCTCGCAACTTTGGTTCAGCCGCTTCGTTCCGCTTCGCTCAAAACTTCTCGCACACTCGAATAACGATGTTGCGCCCATCCCCGGACACTGCGATCGCACCCTGCGCCGCCAAGACTGGCGACCGGCGCGGGTGGCTGCGCGGCGTTTGCCTGGCGGCCGTGGCCCTCGTTTTGGCCGGCGATCCGCTCTTCGCGGTCGCGGGGCCGAGTAGTGCGCCGCCGCTGGCCCGGCCACAGGACGATTTGTGGCTGGTCAGCCAGCGCGGACTGGCTTGTACTCCCGGGGGCGCCGACCCCAGCACGCTCCGCTATTGGCATTACATTCCCGGCGCCGGCTGGCAGCCGGCGACGAGCGACCAATTCTTTGCCAGCGACGATCCCGGCGTGCTGACCCAGATCTGGATTCATGGCAATCAAATCGACCATGCTGGCGCGTTCGGAGTTGGCTGGACGGTTTATTCCGCTCTGGCACGCGCGGCCACGAGCGAACAACCGTTGCGGTTCGTCATCTGGTCGTGGCCGAGCGACAAAGTCGGCGGCCCACTGCAAGACGTGCGCGAAAAGGCGGCCCGCACGCTGCCGGCCTCGTTTCATCTGGCGCGCTTCATTGACGCCATCAATCCAGGTGTCCACATCGGCCTGACCGCTTACAGTTTCGGTGCCCGAGTCGCCATGGGGGCGCTACATCTGTTGGGCGGGGGCAGGCTGAATGGGCAGACCATTGCCGCGCATGCCCGGCCGCCGATCGACGTGGTGCTGATCGCCGCCGCCACCGACAGCGATTGGCTGTTGCCCGGCCACGCGCGGTCTCAGACGCTGAAAGTCACGGGACGGATCCTCTTGGTCCGCAACAGTTGCGACAAAGTGCTGCGGTTCTACCGCTGGCTCTATGGTCGCCGCAGTTGTGCCGAGGCGCTCGGCCACGCCGGCATGGGCGGGCTCAATCTGCTCGGCGCCGACCGAGGCAAAATCGCCCAGTTCGATGCCTGCTGCCTGGTCGGGTCCGAGCACTATTGGCGCAACTATTTCACTTCGCCCACGATCGTGGGCCGCATGCTGCCCTACGTCTTTCCCGTGGCCGCTCCGGTTTCGCTCGACCAGTTGCCGCCGCAGCTCCCGCGCGCTCGCTAGGGTCAAGTACGGAATTCGCCGACGAGCACCGTGCCGGACGCAGTGCCGTTCGTCTTCCATAACTGCGTCTCGCCGGTGCTGACCACGGTCACTTCGAAGTAGAGCTCTCCGCTCGCGACCGACTGGACCGAAAGATAGGCGCCGCCGATGCCATAGTTGAAATCGTGCAAGAGCGTCGTGCCGGCGTTCGTGCCGGTGGTCCCCCACACCTGCGTGTCACCAGTGACGGAATTCACCGCTTCGAACACCAAGGTGTTGTTGACGGTGGCCAAAACCGTCAGCTCGGCGCGGCTGATGCCAAAGTTGAAATCGCGCAACAGCGCCGTGCCGGCAGATGTGCCGGTGGTCCCCCACACCTGCACATCGCCCGTGATGGAATTCGCCGCTTCGAAGATGAACCGATTGTTGACGGTTCCCAACACCGTCAGACTGGCGCGTTGGATGCCAAAGTTGAAGTCGTGCAAGAGCGCCGTGCCGGCAGTCGTGCCGGTGGTTCCCCAGACTTGCGTGTCCCCCGTGCGGGAATTCACCACTTCGAAGATCAAGGTATTGTCGACGGTTCCCAGAGTCGTTAGCCCGGCCCCCTCGATGCCAAAGTTGAAGTCGTGCAAGAGCGTCGTGCCGGCCGCCGTGCCGCTCGTTCCCCACACCTGCGTGTCCCCTGTGTTGGGATTCACGGCTTCGAAAACCAATCGGTTGTTCAGAACGGACAAGGCGGCCAGGCTGGCCCCATTGAAGCCGAAGTTGAAATCGTGCAAGAGCGTCGTGCCGGCGTTCGTGCCGGTGGTCCCCCACACCTGCGTGTCACC
>DATJTR010000309.1:0-3794 GCA_035503215.1 Pirellulales bacterium | reverse complement strand
TGACAAACACCACACGGTAGACGATCGGCCGTTTGGTGGCGGGCCCGGAATGGTGCTGAAGGTCGAGCCGATCGTCGAGTGTGCCGAGCATGTGCGCCGTTTGGCCCCCGAGCCGGGGCGGCTCGTCATGCTCACGCCGGTCGGACGGACATTCGACCAGCGGGTGGCTGAGGAGTTTGCCGCCGAGCGGCGGATTTTGCTGCTCTGCGGCCGATACGAAGGGTTTGACGACCGCGTCCGCCAGATTCTCGAGCCCGACGAGATTTCGATCGGCGACGTGGTACTGGGCGGGGGCGAAGTGGCGGCCATGGTCGTCATCGACGCCATCGCCCGGCTGATTCCCGGCGTGCTGGGAGACGAAGAAAGCAACCGGCAGGATTCGTTCGCGGGAAGCGAGCCCCTGCTGGAATTCGAACAATACACCCGGCCGCGGGAATATCGCGGCCACGAAGTGCCCGACGTCTTGCTCCGCGGCAATCACGTCGAAATTGCCGAGTGGCGGCGGCAACGCAGCTTGAAAAAAACCCAAGAGCGACGGTCCGATCTTTTGGAAGACGATCGGCCCCGCGGCGAATTAACCGAGTGACTTTGGAAGGAACGTAGCCATGAGCGAGCAAACGTTGCGGCTGGTCGAACAGAGTAGCCTCAAGACCGAGGTCCCCGAATTCAACATCGGCGACACCGTCGACGTTCACACCCGCATTCTCGAAGGCGAGAAGGAACGCATCCAGATCTTCAACGGCGTGGTCATCGCGCGGGCCGGTTCGGGCAGCCGCGAAACGTTCACCGTCCGCCGCGTCGTCGCCGGCGAAGGGGTCGAGCGCAAGTTCCCCCTCCACTCCCCCAAGGTGGCGAAGATCGAAGTCAAACGTTCGGGCGTCGTCCGCCGGGCCAAGCTGTACTTCCTCCGCGACCGCATTGGCAAGGCAGTCCGCCTGCGCGAACGCCGCGACGATCGCGAGACCAAGCCCGCCGCCAAGCCGGCCAAGGTAAAAGCCAAAAAAGAGAAAGCCGCCGCCAGCACGTAACGGTCGGCCGGGGACTGTCCCAATTTTGCGCAGCGCAGCGGAGCAAAATGGGACTGTCCCCCACCCACGTAGCGGGTCGCGCCGCCTGAGTGGGTCGCAAACCTGGCGCCTCAATCCCCGATGAGCCTCGCGCGCCGATTTCCGTCGCGGTGGGTCGCCGCGACACGCGTCGCCGCGGTGCGGCTTTCGGCCCTGTGGCATCACTGGCGGCCCGAGCCCTCGCTGGGCGAACGGGGAGAACAGGCTGCCGCACGCTTTTTGCGCCAGCTCGGCTATCGCGTCGTCGACCGCCGGCACCGCACTGCGCTGGGCGAAATCGACCTGGTCGCGGTCGACGGCCGCACGGTGGTGTTCGTCGAGGTCAAAACGCGCCGCTCCGACGATGCTGGCCGGCCGCACGAGGCGATCGACCCGGCCAAACAAGCCCGCTTGTCCCGTTTGGCGCTCGCCTATCTCAAGCGTCACGACCTCCTCGACTGCCCGGCCCGGTTCGACGTGGTCGCCGTCACCTGGCTGGCCGGCTCGAAGCAGCCGGCGATCGAGCATTTTCTGAACGCCTTCGAGTCGGCGTTTTGAGATCGGCCGCGGGTCGATCTACCGGCTTTCCCGTTGCGAGACGCGTCCGGAGTCTCTCCCCCCTGGCGGGTCGTCCTAAGTCGCTTGGCAGCAATCGAATTCGTCCTCCTTCCAGTTGCTTGCGTCCAATCTGAGGTTTAGGATAGAATCCGCTGAGAGTGAGAATGAGTCTCAGTTGCCTGAATTCTGCTTATACACACTCCCGCCCCGCTCTCGAGCCTGCGCATATATGAACGAGATGATTCCCCTGGAGTTCTTGCCGGCCGGTCGCTCGGCGGCCGTGGGCCAATTGATTGGCGGGGAAAACGATATTCAGCGGCTGGAAGAACTTGGTCTGCGAGGGGGCGCCGAGATCGAAATGGTTCAGGCCGGCAGCCCTTGCATCGTGCGCATGGCCGGCCAGAAGCTCTGTTTTCGGGCCGACGATTTGCTTCGCATTTGGGTCCGACCGATGGTGACGGCGTGAACGTGCTGGCAGAACTAGCGATCGGCGGCTCGGCGCGCGTCGTGGCGGTCGATGGCAGCGACGACGTGAGCCAGCGACTGTTGGAAATGGGTCTCACGCCTGGCGTCGAAGTGGCCGTGGTCGGCGCAGCCCCTTGGGGCGGCCCGTTGGAATTGGAGGTGCGCGGCTATCACCTCAGCCTGCGGCGGAGCGAGGCCCAGCGCGTGGCAATCGCGCCGCTGTAAAGCTTCGCCACAGCGAAACCGCGGCCGGCGGATCCCTGTGTGGCTGCCGTGCGTTCACTCGCCCCGTCCTTCAGTCCAAGCTTGAATGCCTTTCATGTGGTGTGGCGCCAGACAAACTAACCCGACGCGCAAGCGAGGGAGCTAGGACGAGGTACCCTTGCGCTTCGGGCTGGTGCAGTTCTGAGCGTTCTACCTTCGTGGAATGCGCCTAGCGACCCCCTCCGCGCAGCGCCTGGCGGTCGCCGCGAAACCATTTTTTTGTCATGGCACAGCCCCTTTCCAGCCCCGTGTCCGCCGGCCCCTTTACCGTGGCTTTCATCGGCAATCCGAACACGGGCAAGTCGACGCTGTTCAGTGCCTTGGCCGGGGTGCGTGTCCGCACGGGCAACTATCCCGGCGTCACGGTCGAAAAAAAAATCGGCCAGATGGAACACGCCGGCCACCGCTTCGACCTGGTCGATCTGCCGGGCACGTACAGCCTGGCTCCCCGCTCTCCCGACGAAATGGTCGCGGTCGACGTCCTCCTGGCTCGCCGGCCCGACGTGCGGCCGGTCGATCTGATCGTCTCGATCGTCGACTGTAGCAACCTGGAGCGCAATCTCTATCTCGTGAGCCAGGTGCTCGAACTGGGGCTGCCGACCGTCGTCGTGCTGAACATGATCGACGTCGCCGAAAGTCGCGGGCTGCAGCTCAACCTGGCCCGGCTGCGGCAGCAGCTTGGCGTGCCGATCATCGTGATGCAGGCCAACCAGGGGCGCGGCGTTCCCGATCTCAAGCGGGCGCTCGTCGGCCTGGTCGGCACGACGCCCAAACGTCCCGAAAGCCCGTTCCCCCGCGCGTTCCAGGACGAAGTCGCCGCGCTGGCTGCTCGCCTGGCCAGCGAGGGCGGCGAAGCGCTGCCCGCCTATCTCGTCGAGCGGTTGCTCTTGGATTCGACCGGCTATCTGGCCGATTCGCTGCTCAATGGCCAGGCCCGCGACATCGGTCCCGCGCTAGTCGAAGCGCGGTCGCGGCTGGCCGCGGCGGGTTGCCCGGTGCCGGCCGTCGAAGCGGTCTCCCGCTATGGCTGGGTGGCCAAAACCATCGCTGGCGTGATCACCCGTCCCGAACGTCGAGTCGTCACCCGCGGCGATCGCGTCGACCGCATTCTGACGCATCGGGTGTGGGGCACCGCGATCTTCGCTCTGCTCATGCTGCTGATCTTTTCGTCGATCTTCGTTGGGGCCGAGCCGGCCATGAACCAGGTCGAAGGCGCGTTTCACGCCCTGGGCGACGTTGTCAACGAGCACATGGAGAAGGGCGCGCTCCGCTCTCTGCTGACCGATGGCGTCGTCGGCGGCGTCGGCAGCGTGCTGATTTTTCTGCCGCAGATCATGCTGCTCTTTCTGTTCATCGCCGTGCTGGAAGATTGCGGCTACATGGCCCGCGCCGCCTATTTGATGGACCGACTGATGTCGCGCGTCGGGCTCTCCGGCAAATCGTTCATTCCCATGCTCTCCT
>DATJTR010000308.1:0-6682 GCA_035503215.1 Pirellulales bacterium | reverse complement strand
GATCTCGCCGGGGGCTCACGACACCTCGGCGGAAACGTTCCAGATTTACGGCATCACCGGCGGCACGCTCTATTCATCGACCAGCACGACTCCGCTCGCCAATAACACGTACATCACGGTCGCCGTGGCTGAAATCGGGCTCGTCTTCTTGCCCAATCAGAATTCGCTGGTCCCGGGCGGCTTCACCGTTCGAGAATCGGCGACGACCGGCGCAATTGGGTTGAGTGGCCCAGCCGTCAGGGACACGGTCACGGTCACGCTGGCCGGTCCCACGGTAACCGCAGGCATCACGGCCGAAAACACCCAGTCCGCGGGCCTCTTGGTCAACCCGGGAACTCGCGACACCTCCGCGGCTTTTTTCCATATTTATGGCATCAACGGCGGCACGCTCTACCAGAGCGACGGCACCACGCCGATTGCCAACAACAGCTACATCACCGTGGCGCAGGGCGAAGCCGGGCTCAAATTCACTCCCAACACCAATTCGCTGGCCGCCGGCGGCTACACCGTTCAAGAATCGACGACCGATAGCGCCAGCGGGCTAAATGGGCCGGTGGTCAGGGGCACGGTCGCGGTTTCGCTGGCCGGTCCATCGGTGACGAACGAGACCGAAAACGAAAACACGAACGCATCGAACCTGGTGATCTATCGGGGGCTGAATGATGCCTCGGCAGCTTACTTCCAGATTTACGGCATCACCGGTGGCACGCTCTATCAAAACAACGGCACGACCCCCATCCCCAACAACAGCTACATCACCGTAGCGCAGGGCGAAGCCGGGCTCGTCTTCAAACCCAACACCAATTCGCTGGCCGCCGGCGGCTACACCGTGCGAGAATCGACGACCAATGGCCCCAGCGGGCTGAACGGCCCCACGGCCCGAGGCGCGATCAACGTCATCCTGTCCGGTCCCTTCGTGACGAGCACCACGACCGAAGAAAACCGTCAGACCACCACGGGCCTGGTGATTTCGCCCGGAACCCACGACTCCACGGCTTACTTCTTTATCTCCGGCCCCCCGGAGGGCACGGCGACTCCCGGAATCCTGAATGGCACGCTCTATCTGAGCGACGGCACGACGCCGGTTCCCAGCAACAGTTTCATCACGGTTGCCCAGGGGGAAGCAGGGCTCAAGTTCACCCCCGAATTCGATTCGACGGCCGCAGGCATCTTTACGGTTGAAGAAGCGGCGACGAACACCTTCAGCGGTATTAGCGGCCCCATCAAAGATGCCTATATCACGGTCTTTCCGAGCGGCACGGGAATCCAGCTCGGCGGCGGCACGCCCTTGACCACGCCAAGCGTCGCTCCGGCCAATCTGGCGCTGGCCGTGCAAGAGACCGCAAATTCGCCGGCGACCACGACGAACACCGCCAGCAACGTCATTCCGGCCGCCAACAATTCGGCCCTTGCGACGCCGGCCGCCGGTACGCCAAGCACCGCCGCGTCGAGCCCGGCCGCCTCGGGCAGCACGTCCAGCAGTTCGCAGGCTCGCAATCTTTTGGCCGCCAAGGACGAGGCCGTCGCTGACTTCGATCTGACCGACTTGCTGGTTTAGTTCGGCCCCGGCGGGTTATTGCGCTCGGGCCTCGCTGCGCGAGCCCTCACGCCGCTCGCTTTTGCCCTGTGGGCAACGCTCGCTGGGCCGGCGGGTTATCGCGCTCGGGCCTCGCTGCGCGAGCCCTCACGCCGCTCGCTTTTGCCCTGTGGGGCAACGCTCGCTGGCCGGCGGGTTATTGCGCTCGGGCCTCGCTGCGCGAGCCCTCACGCCGCTCGCTTTTGCCCTGTGGGCAACGCTCGCTGGGCCGATTCTCGATCTGCTGAATGAGCTCGGCGGTCCCTTCCTTTTCGCCGCGCGGCGAGACAAACTGGCCACATGCGCCCGCGCGCTCGCGACGGGGTTTCTGTTCCATGCGCCTTAAGGTGTTAGATGTCGCGGTTCGTGATCTTGTTGTTGTTGGCCATCCTGGGAGGCTCTGCCATGCACCTTGGCGACCTGAAAGCTGCCGAGCCGGCTCCGCTCGTCGTCAAGTTTCCCAACCCAGCCATCTTTCAGTCCCCTTACACCTGGCGGAACGATGCCGGCTCGGCGATCGCCCCGACCGGCGGCGCCTATCTCAAGGGGGTCGTGAAAGGCTCGACCGAACTCCGCGCCAACGTCGACACCACCATCAACGCCAGCCAGCCGGCCGACGACATGCCGAGCGTCAAGGTGACGATCGACGATCGCCCGCCGGTGTTCGTGCAGTTTCCGCCCGAGGCGCGTCAAGTCACGCTGGCCACGTTTTCGCCGGAGGAGCATCGCTACCGCCTCGACGTGATCGGCGGCAACCAGATCAAGCCCGACGGCTGGCGCGGCACGACCTTTTGGACCAAGCTCGACAGCCTCGAGTTCGACGCCGGCGCCACGCTCTCGCCCCCCGCGGTGCGGCCGCGTCGGGCACTCATCCTGGGCGACAGCAACATCCAGGCCTATTTTGGCGACGGCAACAACGGCCCCTACTACAAGTATGTCGATTACACGCTCTCCTGGCCGATCGACGTGGCGTTTGCCTTCGACTGTGAGTTCGGCCAGATCGGCATCGGCTCGACCGGCTGGATTCATCCGGGGCAGGGGGGCTATCCGGCCATGCCCGACTGGTGGGACCACTATTCCGAGGGCCGGCCGCGCGACCTCGCGCTGCAGCCCGACTATCTCTGGGTCGCCCTCGGCGCCAACGATCACAACGTGCCGCCGGCCCAACTGGCCGAGGTGATCAAGACGTGGCTCGCGCGGGCACGCAAAACGTTTCCGGCCGCCGAGATCTTCGTGCTCGTGCCGTTCCACGGCGAGAACCGCTCGGCGGTCACCTCGGCCGTCGCCGCCGCGGCTCCCGGCCTCCGCCGCCTCTACCTCGTCGACTTGGGCCACGAGCTCGAATCGGCGATTCCCTTCCGCATGGGCCAGGCCACCTGGCTCACCGGCGACGGTCTGCACATCCGCGCCGTCCACC
This sequence comes from Pirellulales bacterium, assembly GCA_035503215.1. Classification (GTDB taxonomy): domain Bacteria; phylum Planctomycetota; class Planctomycetia; order Pirellulales; family PALSA-1355; genus DATJTR01. The sequence continues at coordinate 3,689 of DATJTR010000308.1, read as the reverse complement.
ACGGCCTGCTCGCCGCGTCGATCGCCCGCCATTCGCAAGCCGCGCTCGCCAAACCCGAGCCTCCCGCCACGCCCGCGCCGTGACCGCGCACGACAGTGCTCCGCCGTTCCACCACTAACCCGAAGCGCGAGCGAGGGACGCTGGACGTAATGAGCGAGTCGAGCGTGGATACGCGCGGGTTCCCTCGCTTGCGCTTCGGGCTCGTGCTTCACGCGCCCAACGTTACGAGAGGGAGCATACCTACCACGCTCGCATTCCGGTAGAATTAGCCCACCGCTCCCGACAGGAAGCACGCCGCCGGGAGACTTGCCAGGGTGTGAGGACCTGTGGACGTGGTTTGGATTCTCCGCGAGAAAGAAGCCGCCGCCGTCTCCAAACTGGATGCCGCGGGGCGCTACGACTATTGCGTCAAGAAAGTCGCGGACACGACCGCGCTATTCGGCCTTAAAAACGAGAATGGATGGGCGATCGCCGCGGACGATCGCGGCAACGAGCTATTCCCCGTCTGGCCGCATGAGCGTTACGCGGCCGATTGCGCCACGGGCCAGTGGAAGTCGTACTCACCGGCGGCGATTAGCGTCGACGACTGGCTGTCTCGCTGGACTTTCGGCCTCGAAAGAGACGGTCGGCTCGCCGCAATCTTTCCGACTGCGAAAGGCCAGGGGATCGCGGTCCCGGCCTCGCGATTTGCGGCCGACTTGAAATCGGCGCTGGCGGAGCTTGAGTGATTTGGTCCCGCGAGAACTCACAGCGAGTTTCCGCCCAGGATTGTGGCGGGTGCGCAGCGCGTGCGTCTCCACTCACCGTGGCCACTCCCACCCCGCGCCGCCGCGCTTGCCAAACCCGAGAGCCGCCCGCCTCGCCGGCGCCGTGACCGCGCGCGAACGCCCGCTGGGGACTGTCCCGAATTTGCGCAGCAAATTGGGACTGTCCCCCTTCCCCGGGGCGCGCGGCAGCCTCTTTCCCGGTTACCGTCCGGCCTCCGCGCCGAGGCTCCATTGCTCGATCCCACCCCGCGCCGTCGCGTTCGCTTTCCGCTAAAATCATCCCGCCACCGCCAGATGGCGATCGAAATACCCCCGGCCTTATGGAGATCCACGCCGTGAAGGATTCGCACCCCTCCCGCCCGCTGCCTGCCCAGCTCCCTCGCGCCGCCACCGGCGCCGGCTTCCCCACCGCGCCGGGGACTGTCCCAATTTTTGCGCGGCAAAAATGGGACTGTCCCCTTCGCCGCGCGTTTGAGGCCACCCTTCTGCTCGCCTTCTGCGTCGCCCCTTTCGCCCCCTCGCCCGCCCAGGCCTGCACCGGCATTACCATCCGGCCGAAGGACGGTTCGATCATCTTTGCCCGCACGCTCGAATTCGCTCAGGACATGCAGTCGAACCTGATCGTCGTGCCGCGGGCCCAGCAATATGTCGGCACCGCCCCCAGTGGCAAGCCGGGCGTGCGCTGGAAAACCAAGTACGGCTTCGTCGGCACGAACGCCTTCGCCATGCCGGTCACGATCGACGGCCTGAACGAAAAGGGGCTGTCGGTCGGCCTGTTCTACTTTCCCGGCTTCGCCAAGTATCAAGAGGTGAAGCCGGCCGACGTCGGCAAGGCCCTGGCCCCGTGGGAGCTGGGGGCCTATTTGCTCGGCACCTGCGCCACGGTGGGCGAAGCGGTGACCGCGGCCCGCGGGGTGCTGGTCGGCGAGGCCGTGCAAAAGGACATGGGTTTTGTCCCGCCGGTGCATTACATTGCCACCGACCCGGCCGGCAAAAGCGTGGTCCTCGAATTCATCGACGGGCAGCTCAAAACGTACGACAACCCGCTCGGCGTGATGAGCAATTCGCCCGGCTTCGATTGGCACCTCACCAACCTGGCCAACTACGTCAGCCTGTCGGCCGAGAACACATCGTCGGTCGACCTGGCCGGTCACGAGGTCAAAGCCCTAGGGCAGGGGAGTGGCATGCTCGGCCTGCCGGGCGACTTCACGCCCCCCTCGCGCTTCGTGCGCGCGGTCGCCTTCAGTAAAAGTGCCTTGCCCGTGGCCACCGCCCGCGAGGGCGTGCTGGAAGCCTTTCACATTCTCAATCAGTTCGACATCCCCCCCGGCTCCGCCCGCGCCACCGATCACGGCCGCGAGGTGGCCGACTACACGCAATGGACCGTGGCCGCCGACCTGACCAACCGCCGCTACTATTTCCGCACCTACACGAACAGCCGCATCCGCATGGTCGACCTCAAAGCCGTGAACCTCGACGCCAAGCAAATCAAAACCATCTCCATGCAAGGCGAAGAGCAGATCGAAGATGTGTCGGGAGGAGGGAAGTAATCCGTGAATCGGGTTTTCAGATACAATGCCAGCATGGGATCTCGCGCACGAAAGCTTTGGCGCTGGCTTTTGCTGGCCGTGACCGGCGCTCTGGCGCTCTGGTTTTCGCTCACCGGCGTCTGCGCGGTCGCGCTCACCGCGTTATCGATTGCCACCACGCTGGGCTATGCCGGCCCCGAGCCGAAGAACTCCAACAATATCACCGAGCTATTTGGCGCGTATTCGTTGGTTGCGCTCGTCGGAGCGGTCGGCTCCATATTGCTTTTCCGGGCGCTCCGCCGCCGCGAAGCGAAGCGGATCGTGTAGCTGCGCGTCGTTCGCCCCAAGCCTTACTTCACCCCCTCAAAACTCTTCCATCGCCGAAAAATTCTGCGGCTCGGCGCCGGTCAGTTTTTGCGGGGTGTAGTAGAAGGCGTAGCACATTTCGCAAATGCCGTGTGAGAGGATGGCCGGCAGCGGAAAGGCGTTGATCCACTCGGGCACCCAATCCCATGACGGCTTGCCGGTCGTGCGGCGGAACTTGCGGCAGTGACAGCACTGCGTGACCAGGCCTCCCAGGCTCAGGTAGCTCTCGATGATCGGGCTCGACGGACTGGCGGCCATCGGCGCGGAGATTTCCAACGCGTGGACGAGCAAGAGGCCGGTCGAGCCGCGCAGCGGATAGGCCGAGAGGCGGAAGCGGCGATACACCTCGTCCGACGAACACTCGTAACTCTGTTCCCACCGCCGCTGCTCGGCCAGCGCGCGCGTGAGCCGGCTCTGGTAGAAGCCGTGCAGCGGCTGCGGGATGGCCTCCAACAGCGAACGCCCCAGCCGCCACTGCTCCGAAATCGCCGGCTCGCCCCGGTTGGCGGCGGCAAAGCGAAACCAGGCCGGGTTGAGAAAGGCCAGCGTGAAATCGGGCCACAACCCGACCACCGTATTGTCGGAGGCGTCCAGCGCGTCGAGGTTGAACTCGCTCAGCAGACGCCGAAAGCGCAGCTCGGATTGACCCGCGGCCGGAGGCATGACGAAGGCCCCCCTCGATGCCTTTGCTCGGACCAGCGGCCCGCGGCAGCCATTACCGCGAGCGACACGTTCCGCACGCCGCCAGCACGGATCGAAATCCACACCGGCGGCAAAAGCCCTCCATTTATTCTACCGCCGGCGGGGCCCGCGTGGTCTCCTCGCGGCCGGCCGGGCACTTTGCCGCGAATTTCCGTGTCGCCGCAGCGCGGGCAAGGAATCGCCCCATTTCCCCCCAAAGCGTGCTTGACCGCGGGCCGACCCGGCTGAGTGACAAGCAACGCCCCGCAGCGATATAACTGCGGGCAGAGCGCCTGGCACCGAGGGCGTGAACCGCGAAGCGCTCGTTTCGCGATCGATCCACTTC
>DATJTR010000307.1:0-2549 GCA_035503215.1 Pirellulales bacterium | reverse complement strand
CTCGCAAGTCACCAGCGCGGTCACGGGCACGCCGCGATCACTGCTCGGCGGCGATGAGACGTAGCGGGATTTGCACTTCGTGGCCGTCGCGGACCACGGTGATCGTCACTTCTTCGCCCGGCTGATGCGATTCGATGATCGCCAGAAAGTCGGCGGCGGTGACGACTTTTTCGCCATTGATGGCCACGATCAGGTCGGCGGCGGTGCGATCGATCGACGTCGATTCGTAGTTGAAGATGCCGCTTGACTTCCGCTGCTTGCTGAGTCGAAAGCCGCGCAGGCCGGCTTGCTCGGCCGGGCCGCCGGCGGCCATCGTGGCGATGAGCAAGCCTTTTTCGGTCTGCATGCCGCGGGTGATGCCTGAGTCGGGCCGGATCACACGGCCCCGTTCGATGAGCTGCGGCACGACGCGATTGATGACCGCCACCGGAATGGCGAAGCCGACCCCCGAGCTTTGGCCGGTGGCCGAGGCGATGGCGGTGTTCATGCCGATCAGCCGGCCGTGCGTGTCCAACAGCGGCCCGCCCGAGTTGCCCGGATTGATCGCGGCGTCGATTTGGATGATCGACTTGATGATTCGCCGGTGGCGCGTGGGCAACGTGCGGTCGACGCTGGAAATGATGCCGGTCGTCAGGGTGCGCTCCAGGCCGAAAGGATTGCCGATCGCGTACACCCGCTGGCCGACGCGCAAGTGCCGCGACTCGCCCAGCGTGACGGGAAACAGCGATCCGGCCGGGGCATTGATCTGAATCACCGCCACGTCGTTCGATTCGTCCTTGCCAACGAGCCGGGCGTCGTAGCTTTTGCCGTCGTGCAGCGTGACTTCGATCTTGCGAGCGCCGTCGATGACGTGGTAGTTCGTCAAGATGCGGCCGTCGGTGTCGAGCACCGACCCCGAGCCGGCCCCTTCGGCGGGGACTTCGAAGAACGAAAAGATGTCGGTCCTGGGCACCTCGGTGGAAATGTTCACCACGCTACGATTGACCGACTCGTAGACCGAAACGTTCACGCGCTCTTCGGCCGTCAGATCGTATTCGTCGGAGGGGAGATTCTCGATTCGCGGCAAATGCGAACCGAGCGGGGTGGCCTCGCCCGCCGACAGCCGCGGCAGCCCGGAGGGCATGGTCAGCCACAGGGCCACTAGCCCGCCGCCGACGGCCGACAACAGACAACAGAGGGCGTTTGGTTTGTTCATCGCGAAAAAGCGCGCTGGCCTGTGAGACAATTGCGCGGCCACCCTGCTGGCAAGGGGCCGCTGCAAAACGGGCAGGCCATTTTGGCGGCAAAATCGGAACGATGAAAGACGAGTTTTGCCGGCCGGGCTGCGTGTGGCCCGATTCGGCGAAAGAAAATAGAATAGGCCGGAGGAGAGAAGGCTTGCGATGAGGCTTTAGGCTTTAGGTAGGCAAGGAACGCGGGAACGGGGGACAGGCGGATGGAGCGAGTCACGCGACAAGCCGGGATGGGCGTAGCACCGCGGCGAGCGATTCTGGCGAGCGTGCTGGCAATCGCTTTCCAGGGTACGGCGCTATCGGCCGAGCCGGCAGCGGCGAAGAAGCCGGCAGCCAGTGCACCTGCTGGCAAGGCGTCGCCGAGTGGTGCTCAGGCACCCGCCGACAAACCAGCGGGCACGCCGGCCAAGGACGCCAAAACTCCGGCCGAGACGGCGCCCCCACTCAAAGTCACCACGCCGGCGGTGCCGGCCACGCTCGATACGTATGTGCAGCCCGATGGCAGCGGGTTTTTTGCGCTCGTCCTGCCGGCCGAAACGAATCTGGCGAACACGCCGGGCCACGACGTGGTCGTGCTGTTCGACACGTCGGCCAGTCAGATCGGCGAAGCCCGCAGCCGGGGCCTCAAGGCCTTGGATACGCTGTTGGCCGGCTGCGAGGCGACCGACCGGGTCGCCTTGATGGCGGTTGACGTGACCGCCCTGCCGCTGACGACCGGCTTTGTCGCGCCGGGCAGTTCGGATTTGAAAGCGGCGGTCGAAAAGCTGCATCGCCGGGTGCCACTGGGAGCGACCGATCTTCCGCTGGCCCTGGAGCGGGCCGCGGCGGCGTTTTCGGATGGCGATGCCAATGGCAAGGCGGTTGTCTACATCGGCGACGGCGTGAGCGGCGCGCAACTGCTCACGCCCCCGTCGTTCGCCCGGCTCAGCGAGCGGCTGGTCGAACAGCACGTGCCGGTGACGAGCTATGGGCTCGGCCCAAAAGTCGACGACCAGCTTTTAGCCGCTCTGGCGAATTACACCGGCGGCACGCTGGTGCTCGACGCGGCGGACGTCGATCCCAAAGCGGCCGGCTTGTTCCTGGCCGCCAGCGCGCGGGCAGCGGTGGCTTGGGTCGCGGCAAATGAGTGGCCGCAGACGTTCGAGGCGCATTACCCGCGCCGCCTCATGCCGCAGCGCAGCGACCGCGAAACGGTAATCATCGGCCGCGGCAAGATCGAAGGAACCGTTTCGCTGGCGGCCGTGGGCGAAGCGGCAGGTCGCCCGTGGCAGCGGCGCTGGACGGCGAATGCCGGCAAGCCGAGCGACGACTTTTCGT
>DATJTR010000306.1:0-2787 GCA_035503215.1 Pirellulales bacterium | reverse complement strand
ACCGCACCGCCCGATCCTCATTTCGCTGGCCTGCCGCGGAGCTCGTCGATCAAATCGCGCGCTGGCCGCATTCGGCCTGCTTCGGCGTCGGCCCAACCCTCGCGCACGGCCTCGACGGTTTGGCGAAACTCTTCGTCGGCTCCGCCTGCGTCGTGAACAAACGCACCGAATACCGATAGCGCCGCCCGCAACAACTCATCCTCGGACGCGAAGCCACCGGCGGCCATCTGATCGCGCACAAGTTTCTCGACGTCGGGGGGAAATTGGTATGCCATCATCCTTATCTCCTGACGGAAAGCATACTACCGCTGCCCCGAGTCGTCCAACAACGCTGTGTCGCAGCAATGCGGCTAGCAGGTGTGAATCGATCGATGGCGCGGTGCCCGCGTGAGGCGGATCAGCCGCTGAATTCACGCCCCAACATGCCGCCGGCGTAGACCGGCGGCCGCCAGGGCCACAGCGCCCAATGCGAACATCACGCAGGTCGAGGGCTCGGGAAGGACATATTGCGCGTCGAACAGGTCGCTGCCCGAGGTGGCGATGCCTTCCGAATAGACCGGTCCATATCCCGGCGGGATGAGCACGGCATTGACCAGCGCGCCCGCGGTGGTGTACTCGGCAATGTTCTCGCCCCCATGATCCATGACGAACAGGTCGCTGCCGGCGACTGCGATGCCGAGCGGATCGTTGAGCCCCGTAACCAGGGATGCATTGACGACCGACCCAGCAGTCGTGTATTCGCTGATCGTGCCGGCCCCGTAGTTCACGACGTACAGGTCGCTGCCCGACACGGCCATACCATAGGAACCCGTCGGGATCGAGATGAACGAACTGTTGACGAGCGTGCCGGAGGTGGTGTATTCCTCAATGCTCCCGGTGCCGGTGGCAATAAACAGGTCGCTTCCCGATGCGGCGATGTCCCAGGCTCCGACCGTTCCCAATCCCGTGATGAGCGACGCGTTGACCGTCGTTCCCGAGGTGGTGTACTCGCCGACGGTGCCGTTGAAGTAATTCACCTCGAACAGGTCGCTGCCTGATGCGGTGATCGCCCCGGGGCCGGCCAGTCCGCTGACGAGCGAATAGTTGACGACCGTACCGGAAGTCGTGAATTCGCTGATCGAGCCATACGACTGCCACGGCGGCCCCAAGTTCGCGACGAATATATGGCTTCCCGAGACGGTGATATCGTTGACGGCTCCGAACAGTCCCTGGGCACCGCCAAACGTGCCGAGTGATGCATTGACGCTCGTGCCCGAGGTGGTGTATTCGGCAATCTTGTCGGCGCGGGCGGGGTTGGCCCAGAGAGCGACGGCCAAAAGCGCGGTGGCAAACGGGAGCGCGACAACCGAGTTCGATTTCACGAGACGACCCCTTCCCCTCGGGTTCTGCGAGGACGAATTCGCGGCCGAGCCGCCAGCGGAATCAATTTCCGTGGGCCCCATTTTCTCATGGGAAGAGCCTTCGAGCGGCAAATCGGGCTCGAAAAACCGCGGCTCTCAGCATCCAATGATAAAATCCAAAAAAGCAGACGGATTCTAGTCGGAAGAGGGACGAATTGTCAAATATCTTTACGCAAAACTAACTAGATTCTTGGCCGAGCCTGGTCCGGAGCGATTGCGGTGAACCGCAACAAAGCCAGCTTCGCGAGATGGAATCGCCCGCATCAATCGAGACGCGCTTAGCGGCCGTGCAACTGGCGGGCCTGGTTCAAGAGGTCGAGGGCCGAGGCGGCACGGCCGGAATCGGCCGGTGGGCCGGCGGCGGGGGGATCGATCCGAAAGGCCGCCTGCTGAGCGGCGCGGTGGCGGGCGACGAAGGCGCGATAGTCCTCGGGGGTGTCGATGCCGACCGTCGGTTCGTCGATGACTCCCACCGCAATCGAGTAGCCCGATTCGAGCACGCGGAGCTGTTCGAGGTTTTCCAATCGCTCCAGCGGCGTGCGGGGGATGCCGGCGATGCGAAGCAGAAAGTCGCGGCGGTAGGCGTAGAGGCCGATGTGCTGATGGAAGTTGGCCGGCTCGGCCGAGAGCAAACTGTCGTCCCACTGGCGGGCGTGCGGGATCGGGCTGCGGGAGAAATAGAGAGCTCTTCCCTGGCGGTCGAACACCACTTTCACGCAGGCCGGGTCGTCGAGCTGACGGCGGCTGCGGATCGGCGTGGCCAGCGTCGCCATGACCGCGGCCGAGTCGCGGGCCAACAGATCGATCACACGATCGATGGCCTCGCCCGACAGCTCGGGCTCGTCTCCTTGCACGTTGACGAAGATCTCGACGTCGGTCATTTGCCGGGCGACTTCGGCCACGCGGTCGGTGCCGCTGGCGCAGTCGGGGCTCGTCATGCGGACCTGGCCGCCGAAGGCGCGCACGGCGGCGGCGATCTCTTCGTGATCGGCGGCCACGCACAGGCCGGAGGCCAAATGCGCCCTGGCGGCCGATTCGTAGGTGTGCTCGATGAGCGGCTTGCCGGTTTCCGCAAGCAGCAGTTTGCGCGGCAGCCGGGTGGAGGCCAGACGAGCCGGAATGACGAGAAACGCGCTGGCCGAGCGAGCCGGCTTGGCGGCCGGGCTGCCCGCGGCCGAACGGGTTTTTTGTGCGGAAGGTGAGCCAGCTGAGGCAGACGAAGAAGTCGCCGCGGCGCGCGCGGCACGAAGCGTAGAATCGGTCATGGCGGCAGAATCCTTTCGTTCTCCGCTGACTATGGCCGGTTGGGGGGCCGCAGGTAAAGATCAATCGGCCGGATCCGTCCTGCAAGATGAGGCACGCAGACCGGCGGATGAGGCCTGTTTTT
>DATJTR010000305.1:0-8676 GCA_035503215.1 Pirellulales bacterium | reverse complement strand
CGTTGCCGCCGCCGACGCCACCGAAGCCCACGGCGCTGCCGCCGTTGCCGCCGTTGCCGCCGGCACCGCCGGCGATGGCCTCTCCTCCCGCGCCACCGGTGGCCACATTCCCCGAGAGAGTCGCACTGCAAAGCGTTAGTGTTCCGCCCACGACGGCGATTCCACCGCCGCGAGCCGTGCCACCGGCGCCGCCATCTCCCCCTGCGCCGGCATTTCCGCCGGCCGCAGCGAGCCCCGCGTTTCCAACAGCACCCGCGGAGCCGGCGTTTCCGCCTGCTCCCCCGCTTCCGCCGGGCCCAAAGGTCACCAAGGAGCTGGTACCGCCGGCGCCCCGGTTGGTGGCCCCCTTGCCGCCATTACCGCCGCGGCCGCCGACGCCTGCGGTGCCGCCGTGGCCACCGTTCCCAGCAGCACCGCCATATCCGCCGTTTCCGCCTAAGCCGCCGAACCCGGCGAGTGCGCCGAGGGCTGAATTGCTGGAAATGGTTCCGCTTGTAATTTGGATCGAGCCGCCGAGCAGGGCGATGCCGCCGCCCGTGGCGTTTCCTCCAGCCCCGCCATTGCCGCCCGCTCCGCCGCTGCCCCCTTTTCCGCCATCGCCACCGACTCCGCCAGGTCCGCCGGCTCCTCCATTTCCGCCCTTCCCACCTGGTCCGCCGGATTGCCGGACCACGACGCCTTTCGCTCCAACCGCTCCCGATCCGCCGGCGCCGCCACTTCCGCCGCCGCCACCCACGCCGCCGGCTCCGCCGGCACCACCACTTTCGCCATTACCGCCATATCCGCCGGCACCAGCGATTGCCGAGTTATGGGTGATGGTGTCGCAACTGAGCGTCACACAGCCACTTTGCACGGCGATCGCGCCGCCGAGCGCATTGCCGCCGTTGCCACCGTTTCCGCCTTTGCCCCCCGCGCCTCCGCCCTCTCCAATTCCGCCGTTGCCGCCGGTCTTGCCCGGTTGTCCGCTGCCGCCGTTTCGGTTATTCGAGGTGCCCGTTTGGCCAGCCGTGCCGACCTTCCCGTAGGAGCCGGTGGCGCCCGTGGTGCCGCCAGCGCCCCGCCCTCCGTTGCCGCCATTGCCCCCCGCGCCGCCCTGGGCCGTGTTGCCAGAGAGTGTCGAGTTGCAGATGTTCAGCGTGCCGGCGACCAGGAAGATGGCGCCGCCGGAGGCGTTGCCGCCGTTGCCTCCACCCGCGCCATTGGCGCCGCCATTGGCAACATGGGGGATGAAAGGATTTGCGTATTGCACGGCGCTGCCCGAGCCGCCATTGCCGCCGACGGCGCGGTTGCTTTTGAGTACGCAGCCGCTGATGGTCACGCGGCCACCATCGATCAGCATGGCGCCGCCGCGGGCGCTCGTGCCTGTGGCTCCCGACGCTTCGATGGCGGGGCTCACCACGCCGTCTACCGTCGTGGAATCGCCGTCTTCAAGCGTCACGCCCTTGATGGAGATGTTTTGATTGACGAATTCGAAGATGCGGGCGGAGCCGTCACCTTGAATGAACGACTTGCCGGACCCTTGGCCAATGATCGAGAGCGTGCCACCGTGGGCAGGCACATTTGGCGCGCTGGGCAGCGTGTAGGTATGGGCGCCCAGATTGATCGTGTTGCTGCCGCCGCTGCCTTCGGCGGTGACGATATCGGCAGCCAATTGGGCGCCGTTGGCCGGCGTGAAGATCGTCAGCATCCGGCGATCTTCCAGCGGTTCGAGGCGCAAGAAACGGCCGCGCCAGTTCGGTTGGCAGCGATTGGTTTTCAAATGGCGCATCGATGGATCCTTCTCTAAGTCAATTTGGCCGAAACGTGTCGGGCGCAGGGCAAATGAAAGGCGAAGGCATTGGGCTCGAGTGCCACGGCCCGGCCGATCCGTTCCACGGCGTTGGCAGGGTTGCCTTGCTGATGACGAAGAACGCCCCGCGAATGCAAGGCTTCGGCATTCTCTGGTTCGCGCGCCAGTACCTTCTGATACAACTGCGAAGCCGGAGCCAACTGGTCCCCGCAGTGCATGTGAATCGCGGTTGTCAACGTGTCTTGCATGTCGGCCCGGCATCGTCCAGAGCAGGTACACGAAACAAAATGAATGCGCGCGGAATCAAATACTCCTGGGCCAGGGCGATCGTCTACGAGAGAGATGCAAAATCGCTCCGCGAGTGCTAGCAAAACTCCGTGATCATACTGCTCGCGGTCGAGGCGTCAAGGAATTGCCGCGACTTTTTCTGCCATCGATGGGACCACGAATGGCGCCGGCGATGTCGATCGCAACCTCATCTGGGGGGCAGAACAAAAAGACCTCTGCTCGCGATCGCACGAGCAGAGGTTCCGTGAGTCCGGCGTGAGAAACGTATGACGAAGCACGGCTCAATAGTAACGACGACGACCGAACAGGCCGCGTCGATAGTAGCCATCGTTATAGTAGCCGTTGCCGTAGTAGTAGCCATTGCTGTAAGCCGGATAGGAATAGACGCGCGCAGGGGCGACCGGCCTCATCACCGTCTGCTGGGTCGGGGCGACGGGCGCGACCATATTTGCACCCCCAGTGTATGCATTCCATCCGTTGCCGCTGTAGACCATCCAGTTGTTCTGGGGTGTGTAATACAACCACTGGCCGTTCTCGTAGCGATAGCGCCAATTCTCGGGCGCCACGGCCGCGCCAACACGCGGAGCGGGAACCGCGCTGGCTCCGATTGTCGGTGCGGGAGCGACGGGCGGACCTGCTGGAACTACCGCCGGGGTGGCGACATTCGGCGTGGCCGTCACCGTGCCGTTCGGAGTCACGGTCGGCGCTACGGTGCCGGTCGGATCGTTACGATCGATGCGCCGATCTTCGCGACGAATCGCGCGGCGCTCGCCGCCCGGGGTGGGAGCAACCGGCGTTGCCGGCGCCGGGGCCACGGCCGGCTCGGAGACGACTTGAGCATGCGAAGGAGCCACACCGAAAAGGGGCGCGGCCAGGGCGATGAGGCAGATGGTCTTTTTCATGGCGCTCTTCTCCACGTGTAAAGAAAAGGTCTCGTCGGGCGCCGCCCCTTTTTTTCGGGAGCGGTGCCGGCGCGTGGTCGAACTCTCTCAACCGCGAAGCAAAGGGGATACCAGATCCCCAAAAACTGGGGAAAACCGGGGAGAAAGGCAAACCGCCGCCGCCTCTTTTGGCCACCCAGAAGCCACCCTGGTTCCCAGCGAAGAACGCTGGCGTGGAGCGGTCAGTGGACACGCCGTGGCCGTAGCGGCGGTACGTCGGAAGGCGCAACGCAGGCTTCCGAAGCGTAAGCCCGGCGGCTGATCGACTTTTGCGGCCTGCGTTGGGACGATCGCTGCCTGGATTTTCACGATACGTGCCGGCGGACCGCCGCGCCCAGCAACGTGCGGGTCCGCCCGCCGCTTTACCGCAGCTCCGTGGAGCGCTGGCGCCGCTACGGCGCCGATCTCCAGCCGCTGCTGACCGAACTCGCAGGCTGCCGGCGGGCATAGTTTTGGTTGATGGCGTGGAACCTTTCCGCGGGAGCGCTCGTCAAAATCCAGTCTGCAAGAATCGCTGCGGCCTTGGGATTACAAGCGATGGCACCCATGCTCCGGCGAATTAGCAACTGGTCTCGGTGGCCAATCGCCGTCCTGGCGATCGCATCGTCGCTCGTTTTTCTGGCCCTGCTGCTGGACCATGTTCCCCTCAGCCCCTATGGGGCCACCAGCCGGAAAGCGCTCGTGCTGCAATTTCCTCGCGGTTGCCTTCTGCTCGGGGCGGACCAGCGTGGAGTCGAATGCGCGCTCACGCTCGGCAATCAGCGAGCGCCGTGGGGATTTGGATCGAGAGACATTCATTTGATGTTTACCGAATATCCTTTCGGGTGGGCCGTAACCGGCTTGGGTTTCGGGCTGGCGCTGCAAACCAAAACGTTCATCGATGACGACTTCGACGTGCATCCGTACGCCGCGATGCGCCTGCCATATTGGTTCACGATCGGCGGACCGCTGCTCGTGTTTCTGGTCGCCAGCCGCTGGCTCACGCGTCTGCGGACGATGCGATTCTGGCGCCGCAAGGCGCGGACGCCGGCGGCTTGAGCATGTACAAACAAGCGAAGCGCGCAACCGCACCGGGGCGAAGCGCTGCCCAGGCGGCATGGGCAGGTCCGCCGCCTCTCCGAGCCGGCGCAGGGCTCCCGTGAGCCGACGTTCCGCTCAAGCATCACTTCGGATTCAACAGGAGAAGGCAAGCCATGTTCAGCACTTCGACCTTGCTCACACGCAATCTTCGCGACGTGTTTGGAGAAAATGACGGCGCGCGTCGGCGCGTGGCGATCGACGAGATCTTTACGGAAGACGCCGTGTTTTTTGATCCCGGCAGTGGGGCTCACCGTGGCCGTGGGGAGATCGACCGCGTCGCGGGCGCGATCCGGGCGACACACCCCGACCTTCAATACCGGCCGATTGCCGAGCCCGAGGAATTGGGGGACGGCGGACGGATCAGATGGGTAGCAGGCCGCCCGGGCGAGGCGCCCGCATACGCCGGAACCGACTTCATCGTTGTCCGGGATGGCCGGATTGCAGCCGTCTATCTCTTTTTCGACCAGTTGCCGTGAATTGCCGCCTGCTATGGAAACGCGGCAAATCGGTCACTACAGCAAATCGTCAGGCTCGAGTCCTGCGAACACCTGGTCGAGCGCGCCGAGCGATTTCTTGCTGCTGGCTTGGTGGGCGGTGCCGGCGCTCGATGATCCACTGCCTGGCGAGACGGTGACCGCGACGGAGGAGGTCTGGCTCGGAGGCAGATAGTTGTAGTCGACGGGCGCCGGGCCGGTGGACTTGCCGTCCAGCGAGAGGGAATTGTGCCCGCCGCTGGAACTGGAGAGCATGCCCAGCGAGCCGATCGAATGGTTGCCGTGTGCCACGGCGGGGCTGCCGGTCGAGGAGCCAGAACCATGCAGGCCGGTTGTTGACGACTGTTTCGAGCTTGTGCCCGAGCTGCCGCCGGCGATCAACACCTGTTCGCTGGCCGTGTTGCTGGAGAGCGAAGCGTCGAGGACCACGATCGAGATCGATCGAGCCGCGCTGTTCGTGCTGCCGGTGCCGAATGTGACCGACTGCAAGGCCGTCTGATACTCGGCCGGCGTGGCGATGCCCGCCAGGGTCAATACGCCGTTGTTGTAGATGCCGTAGATGCTGCCCGTGGGGGTAAAGCTGAGCGTGTCGGTGGCCTGATACGTGGAGGGGGAAATCGTGATCGTGGCGCCCGACAGCAGCGTGTTGGTCGAAGCGACCTGAATGCCGGGATCGACGACGGCCGGCGAGCCGCCGAGGGTGAACGTGGCCTGAGTGCCCGAGGCAGTCACCACGGGCGCGACGGCGGCCAGGTCGTTCAGCGCCAGCGTGGCCGTCGTCGTCGGGGCGTTTTCGACCAACAGCGATCGCGTCGTGACGGTCAGCGTGTCGGCACCGGAGTAGCCGGCATTGGGCGTGTAAAACAGCCCTTCGGGGCCCTCGCCGAAGCCGATCAATCGGCCGGGTGTCGAGCCAGGCAGCATCGTGGTCAGAATCGAGGTGCAGAAGTCGGTATCGAGCGCGCCCGCCTGGCCGGTGACCGTAATGCTTGACGTGCCATTCCCGGTAATCGATAGACCGTCTCCCTCTGGCAGCGTGAGCGTTCCATTCAGCACGCTGAAGGTGATCTGGGCATTGCCCAGGCTTGACGTGGGGCCGAAACCGAGGTCGCCCACCGTGAGGCCCGAAATCTGCGAGCCGACCGCTGGAATCGTGACCGGCGCGGTGGGCAGCGAAATGGGCACGGTCGGCGCAGGTCCCGGTTGGACGCAGATGCTCACCGAATCGCTGACCGGCGCCGAGCCGCCTGGCGTGCCGACGGAGATGACCAGTTTGTCGGTGCCGGTAAAGCCGCTACCCGCCGAATAGGAGAGCCCGGCCAAGGCCGCGTTGACGTCGGTCGCGTTGCCCGTGAACGTCATGGCCGCGTTGCCGGTGCCGGTTCCCAAGGAGAAATTCAGGCCGGCGGTGCTGGCCAAACTGAGCGTGCCGTGGGCCACGCTCAGTGAGACCTGGATCGTGCCGGCACCCACGTTCCCCTGAGTGATCGAAATCGCGTTGCCTTCGGCCGAGGAAAAGACCAGCGGAGCCGTGTCGGCCATCGTCTGCGTTGACGGCGCGTTGATCGTCGGCGGGCGGACGTTGAGCGCCACGCTGCTGACCGTCCTTGGCGCGTTGGCCAGCACGGCGTCCTTGGCCGAAACCGTCAACGTGTCGCTGCCGGTGAAGCCGCTGTTGGGCGTGTAGACCAGGCCTGACGACGGGGCGAGCGTGAGAATGAGCTGACCGCCCGGCGAGTAAAGACGCTGGCTCGGCGGCGGATTTTGGACCTCGAGCAGGGCGTCGATCTCCGCGGCGGACCCCGTCATCACCAGCGTCGATGTTCCCACACCGGTGACGGTGACCGTCTGGCCGATGGGCCAGTTGGCCACGGTGTCGATGGTGGTCCCATCGCTCAAGGTGGAATACCCGTTTCCTTGGGTGCTTAACACGCCATTTTTCACGCTGAGCGTTACCTGCACGATGTCGTTCGAGCCACTCTCGCTGATCGACACGCCGGGAAGCGATCCGCCGGCAGGTGTGACCGCATAGGCCGAGGTGGGGAGCGAAATGGTGATCGTCGGCGCGGTGGTCCTCGCGACGTGGATTGCCACCGAGTCGCTGACCGTGATCGGGCCGCCACCACCATTGCCCAGATCGTCCACGGAAATATTCAGCGTGTCGGTGCCGCTGAAGCCAGCGTTGGCCGAGTAGGAGAGCCCGTCGAGCGCCGCGGCGACGTCGCTCACGTCGCCGGTGAACGTCATCGTCTTGTTGCCGGTGCCGGTTCCGCCGGAGAACGTGAGGCCCGAGCTGCTGGCCAGGGTGAGCGTGCCGCTGGCGACGCTCAAGGTGACCTGGATGGGACTGTTGCCGACGGCGGAGTCGGTGACCGAAATCGCGTTGCCACCCGCCGTGGAAAAGACCAACGGCAACAAGCCGCTGATTTTTTGCGGCGCGGGCACGTTGATCGTCGGCGGCCCGACCAACAGCGACAGCGTGGCAGTGGTGGCCGATGACGTGTCGGTGGACCACTCGTTCGGAAGAGCAGAATACTCAAACTCGTTCAGCGGGGGAAAGGTGACGATGTCGCTGGTGCTGGCCGTTGAAACGCTGGTCGTCGAAACGCTGGCCGTCGAAACGCTGGCCGTCGAAACGTTCGTAGCCACGGTGCTCGTACCGGTCGTCAAGTTGCCGGAGGTGGAGGTGAACGGAGTGCCGCCGTTGTAAATGCCGATCGGGCCGCCGATCGGAGTCGTGATCGGACCGCCGATGGGGTAGACCGGAACGCCGATCGGATTCGTGATCGGGCCGCCGAGTGGGAGACCGGCTCCATTGAGTACATCGGGGGGCGGGGGCAATTCGGCGATCGCCGTGGCCGAGACGCTCAAGCTGTCGGTGCCGACGAATCCGGCGTTGCCGGTGTAGACCAGGGTGGCCAGCGCGGCATTCACATTGGCGACCGTGCCGGTCAGCTCGATCGACGCGGTGCCGGCATCGTCGATCTGGACGCCGGTGGTCTTCGAAGCATTGAGCACGCCGTTTTGCACGCTGATGGTCACTTCGACCAGCGCGGCACCAGCAACTGAGATGCCTGTGACCGGCGCCGGCGTGCCAGTGAGCGGCAGCGACCCGGAGGGCAGCGTGACCACCGGAGCGGGCAGGACAGTCGATGACGAGGGAGAATCGCTCCAGAAGAGGTCGTCGGAAGGAGGAAAAACTGGGTCGATCGCCACGCTGGCCTCCACGGTCCCCAAGGCGGAGTCGCCCGGGTCGGTCAGGCTGATGGTGAGCGTGTCGTCGTTGGTCGTGCCGTAAGTGATCGTGTACTTCAAACCGTCCAGCGCGGCGTTGATTGCGGCCTGGGTGCCGGAAAGGGTGATCGAGCCCGTGCCGTTGGCGCCGGCCGTGATCACGACACCCTGAGTGCTTCCCAAAGACAGCGAGCCCGAGCTGACGCCGAGCGTGACTTGCACATTGCCCGTCGCGGCGGGATCGTTGATCGAGACGGCGTTGCCCCCCGCACTCGAGAAGACCAACGGCGTCGTGGAGCTCGGCGCTTGGGTCGCCGGAACGGTGATCGCCGCCGGCACGAAGGCGAGCTGATCGTGGATCAACACCGAGTTGAAAGTGGTGCCGAACGAGGAATTGCCGAGCACGCTGGCCGCCAGGTCGAGATTCGTCCAACCGACGTCGGCGGCCGCCGGCGTGTAGGTCATTCCGTCCAAGGCGGCGTTAATATCGGCGATCGTTCCCTGGATCGTCAGCGAGGAGCTGCCGCTCGCGCCCGAGATGATCGAAATGCCCGAGGTCTCGGCGAGCGCCAGCGCGCCGTCGCCGATCGACAACGTGAGCTGCACGGGGGTGGTGGCGGTGATGCCGGGGTTGGACAGGCTGATCGCATTACCGCCGGCCGAAGAGAAGACGACGGGGGCCGTCGGAGTGGCTGTTTGGACTGGTATGGGCGCGTTGATCGGCACGCCGACATTGTTGGCGCCCTCGTCAATGAGGATGTTGGCATCCGCATAATTGACGCCATTCGCGCCGACGCCCTGATAGCCGAGCCACAGCGAGTCGACGCCGGCGAAGCCGGCGTTGGGGGTG
>DATJTR010000304.1:0-3052 GCA_035503215.1 Pirellulales bacterium | reverse complement strand
CCGCGACAGGTGGCCGCGCCTGGAAGAGTATTGGCGACTCTTGCGGCACGGTCTTAAGCTGCACCCGCCGCACGTCGCCGACTCGATTCAAGTCTGTCTCGATCCGTTGCTGGTGGCCTCATTTTTGCCGATTGAGGCGATGGGGCTATATGCCGCGGCGATCAACGTGGCGCGCATTCAGCTCGGCATGGGCATGGCGTATACCGATGCGCTCTTCGTCAAAGTGTCGGAACAGAAAGATCACGAGAGCGGCTTACGAGTTCTGCTGAGCCTGATCCGCAAGGCCCAGTTGTATTTGATCTTCACCGCGGCCGTGGTAATGCTGGTGACTCCTTTCGTCATCAAGATCCTGTTCGGCGAGGCGTTCGCCGGTGCAATCCCTGCGGCATATTTTCTGGAGATGGCCACCTGCGTTGCGGCCTTGGCCATGGTCATCGATCAGGGCATGCGCTCGCTCGGCCACGCTTCGATCTGCACGCTGGGCTATCTGGTCGGCATCTCGGTCGTCGCCGTCGGCGGGTGGCTGTGGGTAAAGACGGGCGGTATCGTGGTGATGGGGCAAATCAAGTTGCTGGCCGCGATCCTGGTACTGTTCGTACAGGTCACCTGCCTGGCTTTCCTGGAAAAGGTTCCCTTGCGTCAGTTTTGGGGGCTTCGTCCCGATTTGATGGCTGAGGCACTGAATATGCTAAAGCAGCGACTGCGGCTCGGAGCTTCCGCCGAACCCGAGGCTTGCGTCGTTCCCGTACACGATAACCGCGGTTCCCGCGGGATCGATGCGTCGGCAGCGATGCCCTTGGCGGCCAGGACGGGGCGGACGTCGAAGGCGCGCGAGGCTTGGGAGCCAAGCTCCAGCGCCCGCGCTCGTCAACAACAGGAGCCGGGGCTTCAGATTCGCGATGCGGAGGAAAACGGCACGATTTCGGGTAATTCCGAAGGGCGGCCCAATTAGAATCGTGTTGAGTCAAGGTTGCCAATGGGCCAAAGGGCGAGCGGCGGACTGTCATGTAAGGAATGCTGCAAAAGCGCCTTGGAAGGCAGACGACTGCCGACGGGCACACGAAGAGGTTAGCCAGCATTTATCGGCATACGCCAACCGGAAGGTACTGACATGATTACATCTGCCGTTTCCCGGCCGCGGACCGAGATCGACTATCGCCTCGGCGAGGAAGCCTGGTCAGGGTACGAATCGTTTCTGTTTTCATTGATCGAGCGGTTCGAGGCCACCGCGATTTGCGATGTTGGCGGTGGAGCGAATCCCGCCCTGACGCGCGAGTATCTTGCCGCCAGGAACATCGATTACACGGTTCTTGACATCGATCAGCGCGAGCTCGAGAAGGTGCCCGCCGGCTACAGTACCGTCTGCTGCGATGTGTGCGACGCGTCGTCGCTGCCCGAGAATCGCTACGACCTGGTAATTACCCGGATGCTTGCCGAGCACGTGAAGAACGCCGAAGCGTTTCACCGCGGCGTGCTGAAGACGCTCAAGCCGGGAGGCGTGGCGTTCCACTACTTTCCAACGCTTTTCTGCCCGCCGTTTCTCGTGAATTGGCTCACCCCGTCGGGTCTATCACAGAAACTGCTCGACTTCTACAGTCCGCGCGACAAAGTCTACCAAGGCAAGTTTCCGGCCTATTACAAATGGTGCCGGGGTCCGTCCCAGCGGCAGTTGCACCGTTTCAGTGCGCTCCAGGCCGACATTGTGACGTATCGCGGATTCTTCGGGCACAGTTATTATCAAAAGCGCCTGAAGCCGCTCGATTGGATGAGCCGGAAGTTAGCGGGCTACCTGACCACGCATCCGGTTCCGATGCTGACGAGTTTTGCGTACCTCGTCTTGCAGAAGCGCGGCTAAGGATCGCGGCGCTGCGAAAGCGCCAGCTCGGCCATCGCACGTGCCAGGCTTCGCGGGCTGGCCCGCATTGTGCGGAGCCCTGGTCCGCCCGATTCACATGTTCTTGATCGCCACGTTCGAATTCCAAGGCCGCTAGTTCATAGGCCGTTTTAGAATCCCGAACTTCCGAAGAAGTATGTGACGTTGATCACGTTCAACCCGATGTTGGCGGCGATTTCCCAAGGCTTCCAGAACAGGTAGATCGTGTCTCCCGGCTGAACGAGTACGGTTTCGCGGGGATCGTTCAGTGCCTTGCGGAGGTCGATGTAGATCTTGATCTGGCCACCGGTGGGCGTCTTGCGGATCACCAGGCACCGGGTCGGTGAGACGATGTTGCCGGGGCCGCTGCCGCTGCGGAGCTGAGCGATGAGCGGAAAGCCCGCCGGACCGTGCGGTGAGCCACCCGCCAGCGAAATGGCGTTGATGATGTCCAAATCATAATCCCGCGGCAGCAGGAACTGGCCGCCGGGGAGCAAGCCACCGGTGTAGAAGCACTCGCCGGTGCGGCTCTGCACGTAGAGCACGTCGCCGTCCGACAGCACGATGTCCTGTGGACCGAAGGGGAGCGCGACCCCGGGGATGACCGACAAGGGAATTCGCACGATGGCCCCGGCCCCCTGCCCGGCCAAGGTGGCGGGATCGATGCCGGCTTGCAACTGCTCGATGATCGGCGTGCCGGCAGTCGCCGCGCCCCGCAGAACCCAGATTTCGTTGCGGGCGTCCTCGCCCGGCAGACCGCCGGTCTGGCTCAGGGCGTGCAGGACGTCGTTTTCAGAGCTGGGCAGTTCGATGGCCGTTGTCGTGCCGCGCTTGGCGATCAAGGTGCCGTCACGCGGTTTGAGGATGGGCGGGACGGCGGAGGAATCTTCGCGGATCACGATAATCCGGTGTAGACGTTTGCGAATCAGCGTGACCGTCACCACTTCCTGGCCCGGCTGCAAAATCCGCGCGTCGATCGTGTAGGCTCGGCGGATGGCCGCGTCGATTTGCGGGATCGTCATGCCTGCCACACGCATGGGCGCGATTCGAGGCAGGATGATCGTGCCGTCGTCGGAGACCGTCACCGGGTTGCCGACCGCCAAGGGGGCATCGGACGAACCCGGTGCGTGGACCAAGGCAAACACCGGGGGCGGTTCGTCGTTCCGACCCAAAATGTCC
>DATJTR010000303.1:0-3808 GCA_035503215.1 Pirellulales bacterium | reverse complement strand
TTTCCATCGGGACAACTTTGATGCGACGAACGTGGTTCCCCCCTGTGCCAGCGACTTGGCCAGCACTTGCGTTTTGGTTTTTCGTCTCGGTCGCTCCTGCCGCCGATCCAACGACCCCGGTTGAGGAGGCGGACAAGACGCCGCGGCCGAACGTCGTGATCATCTTTTGCGACGACCTGGGCTATAGCGACGTCGGCTGTTTCGGCGCCGAGGGTTACCAGACGCCGGCCATCGATCGGCTGGCCCGTGAAGGACGCCGCTTCACCAACTTCTATGCCGCGCAGGCAGTCTGCTCGTCGTCGCGGGCGGCATTGATGACCGGTTGCTATCCCAACCGGATCGGCATCGTCGGGGCGCTTTTTCCCGAGGCCAAGCATGGCATCAGCGATCGCGAAACGACGATCGGCAATTTACTGCAATCGCGGGGTTATGCCACGTCGATCGTCGGCAAATGGCACTTGGGTCATCATCCACAGTTCTTGCCAACGCGACACGGTTTCGACGAATTCTTTGGGCTCCCCTATTCCAACGACATGGGGCCGCGCCCGCCCGACGGCCGATACGCGAGCGTGCCGGTCTTCGACGGCGAGCAAGTGATCGAGCTCGGGCCCGACTCGTCCGGGCTGACGTCACGCTATACCGAGCGTGCGGTCGATTTCATCGAGCGGAAGCATGATCAGCCCTTCTTCCTCTACCTGGCCCACACCATGCCCCACACGCCGCTGGGAGCCAGCCAGAATTTCAAAGGCAAATCGGCCGCCGGCATATTCGGAGACGTGGTGAGCGAAATCGATTGGTCGGTCGGGCAGGTGCTGGATGCCCTCGATCGGCATCAACTGGCCAACAGGACGCTGGTCATTTTCACCAGCGACAATGGGCCTGCGCTGATCTTCGGCAATCATGCCGGAACAGCTCGCGGCCTGCGCGAAGGAAAGGGAACGTGCTTCGAGGGAGGCGTGCGCGAGCCGTGCATCATGCGCTGGCCGGGAAAAATTCCAGCCGCGACGGTTTGCGACGAGCCGCTGATGACGATCGATTTGCTGCCGACCATCGCCCGATTGGCCGGGGCCGAAGTGCCGCAAGACCGCGTGATCGATGGTCGCGACATCTGGCCCCTCATTGCCGCTGAGCCAGACGCCAAGAATCCACACGAGGTCCTCTATTTCTATTGGCTCAACGAGCTGCAAGCAGTTCGGGCGGGCAAGTGGAAGCTGCATGTGCCGCACGGATACGCCCACCTGGTCACCGCCGGGCAGGATGGCGGTCGCGGCACATCCGAAGAACGGCCGCTGCCGCGATCGCTCTACGACTTGTCGACCGATCCGGGCGAAACCGTAAACCTGGCGGACGAACATCCCAACGTCGTCGAACGGCTGCGCGGTTATGCCGAGCAGGCTCGGGCCGATCTGGGCGATTCGGCCCACAAGCGCAACGGGGCCAACGTTCGCAAACCGGGGAGAGTCGCCGAATAATGGGAGAACATGCGACGTTGGCGTGTCTTGTACGGCGCCAGAGGTATAAAAAAAGAGTTTGCTCGTGGAAGATTTTTCCGAGGCTGCTGCGCAGCAGCCCCGGAAAAAATCGCCGGCGAGAGATCGATCGTGTCCCGGTGTAACTAACGCCGCCGCAGAGCGTGACCCTCGCCGGCTTTGTGGACTTAGCCCGAACAGACGCCAGAGCCGCCGCAAGCCAAGGGCCGCCGCGCAATCGTCTTGCCGCCAGCGAACGAAATTGCCATTGCCACGATTCGGATCGCGATTGATCGCTCCGGATGCCCGTGCCCACGTCACCCGCCCAGCGGATTCGCCGCGATCAATTCACAGAAATTGGGGCGGCGGTAGCCGGGCAGCGTTTTTTCCAACACGTCGGTGTTCATCGTGCCGAATGTCGAGGCGGGCTTGAAACGAAAGCCTTCGCTGAAGGCCTGCAAAATCCCGCGCTTGAAGTCGGTGCGCGGGTAGGCGGCAATCACGGCGTCGCGGTCGGCGGCCGTGATTTCGTCGAGGCCGTCCCCCAATACGTCGGCTTCCACCCCGCCCGTGACGAGCGCGATTTCGGGCCGCTTGTGCCAAGGAATTTCGGGCGTGGTATGCAGCGCGATCGCGTCCCAAACCACTTCGGCCACTTGTTCCTCGATGCCCGCAGAGCGCAGAAACTCGCGGGCCGTGTTGGCACTGTCGATCTCGAAACGATGGTCCGGGCTACGGTATTTGGGCGTCAGGCCAAGATCGTGAAACACGGCCCCGAAGTACAGCAGCTCAGGATCAACCGTCAGGCCGCGGTGGCGCCCCCGCAGCGAGCCGAACAGGTACACCCGCAGCGAGTGGGCGAAGAGCAGCGGCGTGCCGTGCTCCCGCAAGAGTTCGGTCGCCTCGCGGGCCAGCTTGCTGTCGGGAATGCGGATGCCGGCAATCATTTCAGCCATCGTGGGCCTCCCAGCGGGAAACACGGGTTTCGGTTTCGTTCACGGTCTCTAGTGTGCCAGGGCACGTTTCGAGTAGGCGGGCGATCGTCTCACTAACCCGAAGCGCTGGGCGAGGGTTCTTCGCCGTGCGTCCCTCGCGGGTACTCGCCACAGGCGGGTGGCTTCGGGTTATTGATAGCTAGGTTGGAAATGGGCTCGTTGCACAACCTCAAACGCCCTGTTTTCAGGGCTTCCGTTGGTCGCCCTTCGGCCCATTTGCCGCCACGGACTCAATAGTAACGTGGAACGCCGCGCCGCGATGAAACATGCGCTCGTGCCGCTCGGCCTTGCGTCACTTCACCTCCACTGGCTTGCCGGAAAACATCGCGCCCAAGCCTTCGGCCGCGGTGGGATGGGCCAGCACGGCGTCGCGCAGGGCCGTGTAGGGCAGCCGGCCGATCATCGCCACTTGCACCGCGTTCATCATTTCGCTCGCCTCGGCCCCGAACACGGTGAAGCCCAGGATGCGATCGTCCGGGCCGATCAGGGCCTTGGCAAAGCCGCGCGTTTCCGACAGCGTGTACATCCGCAGCACCCCCGCCATCGGATATTTGATGAGCCGATAAGCGATCCCCTTGGCCTTCGCCTCGCGCTCGCTCAGGCCGACGTGGGCCAGCTCGGGATCGGTGAACAGGCAATACGGCACCTGCCGGTCGCGCGTGGTGCGGCTGCCGCCGTCGAGATCGGAGAGCACCACGCGGGCGTCGTCCTCGCCGATATGCGTAAAGTGCGGGCTGCCGGCACAATCGCCCACGGCCCAAATGCCGGCCGCCGTGGTCCGCATCCGCTCGTCGACGCGGATGTGGCCGTGCCCGTCAACCTCCACGCCCGTTTTGGCCAGATCGATGCGATCGGTATTCGGCGTTCGCCCGGCCGCCACCAAAATGTCGGTCGCCTCCACGGTCTTTTCGCCCGCCGCCGTGCCGATCCGCAGGGTGACATTCGTCCCCGATTTTCCACTCACCTCGGAGACTTTCGCGTCGAGGAGGACGTCGATGCCCTCGTCGCGCATCAGTTCGAGCACGGCCTCGGAGATGTCCGTGTCTTCGCGATCCAAAAGATGCGGGCCCGATTGCACGATGGTCACGCGGCTGCCGAAGCGGCGCAGGGCTTGCGCGAACTCCAGGCCGACATACCCGCCGCCGATGACCACCAAATGCGCCGGCAGGCGCTCCAGGTTGAGCGCTTCGACGTGCGTCAGCGGCTGGGCCGCGACCAGGCCCGGCACATTGGGAATCGCCGCTCGGCTGCCGAGCCCCAGAAACACCCGCTCGCCTTGCAGCGTGCGCGTACCGCCGGCGTTCAGGGCCACCTCGATCGTCTTGGGGCCAGTGAAGCGGGCTT
>DATJTR010000302.1:0-2427 GCA_035503215.1 Pirellulales bacterium | reverse complement strand
TTTCAACCTGCTTCTTCATCAAAGAAAGCTGGCTGGTCCTGTCCAGATTGTCGAAAAATTGATTGCCGTTCAACCTGGCCGAAAGCGCGAACATTTTGACCAGCGACTCTTCCGTCGCCGGCGAAGCGTCGATCTCGGTCGTGCGCACCGTATAGCCCTCGGGAGGCGTCATGTCGAACAGCTCGGGCTTGAGCTCTACGTTGAGTTTGAAGTGCGACATCGTGCTTTCCATCGGCATCGGTTTGGTCACTTTCGTTTCGACCAGCACGGGCAACCCGGTCTTCGGATCACCCCACAGCGTCATCGAAACATTGGGGGCCTCACAACGGAAGCCGAGCACGCGGATTCCATCGATTTCCTTTTCGCCCAGCGGCTTTAACCACTTGCCGGTCGCGTCGGGGCTCTTGGAGAGCAAATCTCGCATCTGCTCGAAGATTTGCATGCCGTCTGCCCGCATGGCTGCCGGTTGGTTCAAGGTATGGGTGATCGTGGCCGTCTTCTGGGCAGCCGACAACAACATCGATTTGCCCGACTGCTTGTCGGCGATGACGACGAACTCGATTTCGTTGTCCTGCGACTTGCCGTGCCGGGCCTCGGGGATCAGCGCGTCGGGAACCGACGCTTTCGATTCGGTTCGCGACTTTCCCGGCGCCAGGAAGTAGCAATGCGCCGTTTGCTCCGGCATCCCCTCGACGTGGATCGTGGTGTCGAACGTGGCAGTACGGGCTGCGACGATCGCCTTGGCGATTTCTTCGAGGGCTTGGGCTTCCGGCTGCCGATCGGGAAACTGCGACCAAACCACAAACGCCATCAGGCCGGCGGCCGTGGCCGCAATCATGCGGGGAATTGGGCGGCGCATCAGTTCTCTCCCTTGATTAAAGAATCGTTTCCAGGCGACCTGTGCAATTTCCGCGCGCTCGTGGGCCTCCAGTTCGGCCGGCGCCCTCCGGCGCAAGAGCTCGATCGTGGCCTGCACGGAAGGCGCGGGCGGCACTGCCATCCGCTCGAACGCGCCAACGATTTGGGTGGTGGGATCGGGGGATTCGTTCGTGCTCATGGCAACTTCTCAGCAGTGGATTCGGGTCCCAGCGATGGCCCGAGCAACTCGCGCAAGGCCAGTGCGGCGCGATGGGCAAGCACGCGCACGTGACCGGTCTCGATTCCCATCGACTCTGCCACCTCACCGACGCTCAACCGTTCCACGTGCCGCAGCCAAAAGGCTTCGGCCTGTTCGTCAGGAAGCTCGCCGAGCGCCCGGCGAACCTGCTCGCGCAGTTCTTCGCCCAGCGCCCGCGCGTCGGGAGCCTCGGCGGGCGACCCGCCGTCAGACAGTCGCTCGCTATCGCACGACACCTTCTCGCCTTGATAGCGTTGCCTCAGACGGTCGATTGCCCTGCGGGTGGCAATCCGCACCAGCATCGTCCGCCAATGCCGCACTTCGCCTTTACTGGAAAGCCGGAGCGCGGCCAGAAACGTCTCCTGGTAGCAATCGAGCGCATCGTCGCGGTGATTGAGCAGGCGATATGCCGTGCGCCAAACCGCGTCGGAGTGCGCTGTGATGACCGCCGAGAAATCGTTCATGAACGAGCGCATTGGGCGTGCTTGGTTCCTAGGCCACGCTCTATAGTCGCCCAAATCGCGTCCGCGTTACAACCGGCGGTCAAAGCCCGGCCGGCGGCCGGGCATCCTTACGGCATCGATAGCGATCCCGGCATCTCTGCTGGCCCGCCTGTCGAGATTGGAACGCGGGGCGAAACCGGCCATGTTAGGCCGGGGCGGGCGAAAGATTACAATCGAAGTCGTGGCAGCTTCACGTCCGGTTCTGGCTCATTGCGGAATTGGAGGGCGTCGATGTTAGCTTTCTTTTCTGCGTCTGCTTACTTAAACGCGCGGCGCGCAGCGGTAACATTTTCGCTCGCGGCGCTGTTAACGTCCGCCAGTTCGCTCGGGGCGCAAGAACGAGAACTCTCCAAGATCGAGCGCGGGCAGCAACTGTTCGAGCACGCCTGGAAAACCGGCAGCGACCCGCAAGCCGGCGCCGACGGCCTCGGCCCCTTGTACAACGAGCGATCGTGCGTCGCCTGCCACCAGCTCGGCGGAGTCGGCGGGGCAGGGCCGAACAGCGTCAACGTCAAGCTGCTCACCGTCTCCGTCGGCGGGGCGACGCGACTGTCGATTGCCCGCTCGGGGTGCAAAGGAAGCGGCACGATCGTGCTGCACCGTTTCAGCAGTGGTCGCCACGCCGTGTTTCCGTTCCTCGACGATCTGGTGAACCTCGGCCCTGCCGACAAGCCGATCCCCGCGCTCAAGCCAATCCACATGGCCTTGCGTCGGCAGTCGCCTATGCATGCGGTGAAACAGATCAAGGGAAGCGACGACACGTTCGAGATCACTGAGCGCAACACCACGCCGCTGTTCGGCCTAGGG
>DATJTR010000301.1:0-4561 GCA_035503215.1 Pirellulales bacterium | reverse complement strand
CGGGCTCTTTGTGCATGATCCACACGACCGGGGTCACCGAGGGCGTACCGTCCTCTTGTTTTTCGATCCAATTACAGGCCACGTGCGCGCCTTCGTCGACGTATTCGAATTCGATCACTTCGTAGCTGGCGCCGTCCCCGGCGTTCACGCCGGGCGACATGTCGCGTTCGCGCAAAGCCTGGCGAGCGGTGGCCGTGAGCATGTCGAACATCTTTTCTTGATCGTTCGCGCAGATCGCTTTGAGGAAGACGGCCAGCACCTTGTCCGGTGATTCCAGGGCCGCCTGGGAATCCCCGCCGCCCGAGCCGGCGGGCTTTCCGCACCCAGCCAACGAAACCAGGGCCAACAGCATCACTGCACACAGGCAAATGCGATTACGCATGCTTACTTCTCCCATCCTTGGGTGCCGACGAACCGTCGGACAGCGGTAGCCAAAGCGGCGCGTGCCATTGGGCCGCGGCGGAAGTGTGCCGATTGCCGCCGAACGCGTCAAGACGAACCTGCTGCAGGCGCTGGTCGGAGTTTCGTCACGCAAGGGATCAGTGGCTTGGGGTGCTAGCCGCCGGCACTGCTGGCAGCTCGCGCACGGCCCGGCGCCGATACGCGTCGGCCTCGTGCTGGCAAGCGGCCAAGCGGGCTTCGACTTCGACCACCAGAGCCGCATCGTCCATCGCCGCGATTTCGGCCGGGGAAATCGGCCGACCGTATTGAATGTGGATGGTCGCCGGACAAGGCCAGGGTCGCCACCGCGGCCAGGCATCGAATGCGCCGGCGACGGCCACGGGCATGACCGGCACTCGAGTCCGCCGCGCCAGGGCACAGAAACCCGGCTTCAGTGGCGCCACCTGGCCATCCGACGTGCGGGTCCCTTCGGGAAACACCAGCACGACTTTTCCCTGTTTCAAGCGGCGCATCGTTTCTTTGACCCCGGCCAACCCGACGCCCTCGCGATCCAAGGGGATCGCATCGTACGAATTGATCAGGTTCCGGAAGAGCGGAATTCGAAATAGCGTGTCGCGGGCCAGCGTGGTCATCTGCCGGTCGCAGGCCACGCCCGCCAGGACCGGATCGAGATGACTTTGATGATTCGAAACCAAGAGCACGCCCCCCTCTCGCGGAAACCATTCGCGGCCGCGCACGCGAACGCCAAAAACCACCACGAATACCACGCGACACGTGGCCCGACTCACGTCGTACCAGGCGCGTTTGATGGAGGGCAGCGATAACATGCGTTCGTGATCCAGTCGCTCAAGAAAGGCATAATCTCCGCGGACATCTCGCGGCGATCGCCTCAGACGTGACCTCGAAGCCCAAGACTCTTGCGGACGATTTCTTCCAAGCGGTCGACGACCGCGTCGGCGCCGAGCCCATCGGTCGACAGCTCGACCGCGTCCGCCGCGCGCACCAATGGGCCAACGCTGCGGGTGGCATCGCTGCGATCGCGCTCGATTTGCTGCTGGAGCACGACCTCGAAGGGAATCTCTTGTCCCTGAGCACGCAAATCCTCAACGCGACGGCGAGCGCGTTCGTGAGGGCCAGCCGTGAGAAAAATCTTGCACTCGGCGTGCGGAAAAACGACGGTCCCCTGGTCGCGTCCCTCGGCGACGACGTTGCCGCTACCGGCCGCCTGCCGTTGTAACTCGACCAAATGCTGGCGAACGCCAGGATTGTTGGCGGCAAAGTGAGTGAGGGCGGTGACCTCGGCGGTGCGGATGGCTTGGGTGGCATCGACGCCGTCGACCAGGACTCGATTCTCTTCGAGACGGATATCGAGCGAGCGGGCAAGCCCGACGATGCCGGCGGCGTCGTCGAGCGACAGGCCGCGCGCGACGGCCGCCCAGGCGACAGCGCGATACATCGCACCGGTATTGAGAAAGCGAAATCCCAGCCGGCCGGCGAGTGCCCGCGCGGCGGTACTTTTGCCTGCGCCGGCAGGTCCGTCGATGGTCACGATCATTTCAACAAGCGCTCAGAACCAGCGGGTCAAGAATCGCGGCAGGGCGTTACGAATCGGCCCGGCTGCGGCAACGGATGAGAGAATTATAGTCGTGTGCGGCGGTGACGCTCGGGTGCACGCCACATTTCACCAAAAAGCCTCGATTTGAGCCCATTCGTGGGCGGCCAATTCGCAGGCAACCGAATCTTGATCGATCGTTAAATCGCCCAAATTCTGGCCAAGAAAATCGACCTTACGCGCTTCACGCACCGTGCGACACGTGCGCAGCCGCACTCGCACCGGTTGGCCTTGCGTTTCCAGCAGCCGAACTCGAAACCCAATCGGACCGGCGTTGGCGCTCGCTTGCTGGCCGGCGGAGTCTAACTCACTCGGCCCAAGCGCTTGCCAATGTGTGGCCAAGGCCGAACGCGCGTCGACGTGGAACAGCCAGCCCGAGCTTTCGCCTGCCAGTGGACTCGCCAGGTCGTGCAGCTCGACGGGGGGCGTCAAGCACTCGGCGGCCGCGGCTGCCGGGCTGGGGAGATCGATGCCGATGGCCAGCTCGAATCGCCGCTGCGTTTCGCCTCGAACGATCAGCAAGCTATCCAAGACGCGGGGAGCGCTGCGGCGATGGTAGGGCAATCCATGCGTCAAGATCGTGGTGCGGCCGGCGGGACTATCGATTTCCACGAACTCGGGAGCCTCGATTTGCTGGGCGACCGTCGGATGGCGGCCACCGTGAACGCTGCGCCACAGATCGGCCGAGGCCGAATCCCAGGCAAACCGAGCGGCGTAATAAGCGTGCCACGGATCGGCCCCCGGCTCGCGAACCGTTTCGAGCTGGATCGAAATTTTTACCAACCGACTGCCGCGTTCCGCCCGCGTCCGCTGCACGAAGGCGGCCACACGGTTTCCTTCGGCGTCGACAAGCTGTCCGCGACTGGTGATTTCTCCCCAATCGGCTTCGGCCGCGGTGACATCGATCGCGTCGGCGCGCATCTGCGAATAGATCGCGTGCTGATCCTGGCTTTCGCCTAGCCGAGCCGCCAGCACGTTGTCGCCGGGCGTGCGGAGCGCGAGCTGTTGCGAAATTCGATTGGCGCGGTGCCGAAAATCGTAAAGACTTTGAACCCCGCCCGTCGCCGGATCGATGGCCAGCTCGAAGAACTCGTTGCACAGCGTGAGGTTTTCCGCAATCGGCCGTTCGCGCTTGCCACGGCGGGGGGCCGGCGCGGTCCAATCGACCCATGCGAATCCGAGTGGCGGCAGTTCGACCAGCCTCGAACGCGCCCCGTCAGTGCCGGCCTCGCCGGCGACTTCCGGCCGCCGCACGACGACATTTCGGCTGAAGCTGAGCGGGTTGACGAGCAGTGTTCCGGCAACCGGGGGCGCGGTCGATCGCGGCAATGCCGCAGCCAACTGGTGGGAGGCGGCGTGCAGGCGCGCGTCGTCGGCCGGGGATGCATCGCCTTGTGGCAGCCAGCGGCCGGCGGCAATTTGAGCGAGGGAAGTGACCGCGTCAACCGCCGCGCGCGATGCCTGCCGGCGGTGGAGCTGAGCGATGTCGGAGATCGCATTGCCTTGCCCGACGGCGACGGCCTGTTTCAGATAGGGCGCGCGATATTCGTCGGCCAAGAACCGGGCGTGCTCGCCGGGAGCATAGGTCTGGCTGAAATACTCATCGAGCGTGACGAAACGGCCCAGTGCGTTCGTATAGCGGGCGATCCGGCGCAGATCGGCGTACCAGGGACTGGTGAAACCGGGCCAATGCGCCAAGACGACCGTGGCCACATGGTCGGTGTCCATCGACTCGCCCAAGCGGCGCGCCAGTTCCAAAAACGTTTGCGGTTGTGCCGCGTCGCGCGGCAGCCGGGCAATGGCGTCGATCGTGCTCGTGTCGTCTCCTTGCCATCGGACCTTGCTCTGCAAGCGCAAGGGAAACCGGCCATCGTCCAGTGTGACGTGCAGCGCCCCTTGAAATCCAAGCTTGTCCAAGATTTGAGGCAGGGCAGGGGAGAGGCCATAACGGCGCCGGCCGAAGACGCGCAGCCGTCGTTCCGTCAGCCGCTCGAAGGTGCTCGCCCCGGCAAGCAGATTCTCCAGCACCTTCTCCAAGGGCCAAAGCGGCAACAGCCCTTCTTGCTGTTCGCCTCCAAGGAGTGACAGCGAACCCCCGGCCTGCCCGCGCTTGATCGCCTCCAGGGTGCCGGGATGCCGCTCGGCAAGCTCGTTGAGAAGCGGCGCGGCGATGAGCAGATTAATGGCTTCCTTCTGGTTCAACTCCGCTTCGAGCCCGGCGCCAAGCGTCGTTTCTGCCACGAGCGTAAGGTCGACCAGATAGGAATCGACTGGGTAAAAGTACTGGCGGCCGGCGGCAAGAAACTGGTAGCAGCGCGAAATGCCGGCGCGGGCCTGCTCGACCTCTCCCGCAACGGCCGCTTGCGCTGCCGCGACGAGCTCTCGCTCGATCGCCGGTTCGTCCAGTCCGCTGGTGTAATGACGCTGCCGTCCCAGCAATTCGACCTGCAAACGGCAATAGCCCAGCGCGAGAAAATCGGCCACCAGATCGGGGTCGAGCGGAGCCGCGACCGATTCGCCGGTTGGCGTTGCGTCGATGCCAGCAGG
>DATJTR010000300.1:0-7117 GCA_035503215.1 Pirellulales bacterium | reverse complement strand
CGAGCCGATATGTCCTCGATCGGGGCGAAGACGGGATTTGGATTCAGAATGCCGGCCGGATCCGCGGCATCCCCAGCGAGGGCAAACGCACCGATGCACCCGCACAACGGCAAGACGGCGGCGAACAGGCTGCAGATGCGTCGAACCGACATGGGTGAAACCTTTTTTCCTCGGGCGAATGATCAGCGCGGTACCGGCGGCGGACCAGTTCCGACCGCCGGCAGGAATTCAGGCCGGCCAGTATCCACGGAGACAGGCGTTCCTGGCGTGCGCTTCAAGGTGACCTCCTGCGCCGGATAGCCCAAGGCGTGAAACATCTCGAATTGAGCTCGGTTGTAATCCGCGACGGTGGCGAAGTATTCGTCGAACGCGACCGTCAACAGCTTGAGCGCATAGGCAACTTCCTGCGGACGATAGATCTGGTGCAGCACGTCGCCGAAGCGCCGCGTCTGTCCCAATCCCTCCAGGCTGCCTCGAAACGTCGCCAGGCTGCTTTGCAAGGTTCGTTCGGCCTCGACCACGCGGACAGCGGCCGACTGCATGTCGGCCTGGGCTTGGGTGATCTCCGCCGCCACGGTGTCCTGCAGCTTGAACAAGTGCACGATGGCTTCCGACTGCGCTCCGCGTTGCCGCTTGATCATTGCCAGGTTTCCGAGACCCATGCTGTCCAACTGCCACACTGCTTGCAGGCTGAAGTCTTCGCGCAGACCCCAATTGTTGAGCGAGCTGTCGTGACCCGTGCCGAAAATGCCCAATTGCGTCGTCATCCCTCCCGGCGCCTGAAACCCGGTCAGGAGGATTGCAGGCAGCAAGGGACGCATTTTTTCCTGCCGGATGCGGATCGTCGACAGTTGAATGAGCGAATGCTGCGCCTCCAGCTCGGGCCGACACCTCAAGCCGATCGGAGTCAATTCATCGAGAGACCGACTTGGATCGATGAGCGTGATCTGCAGGTGATCGGGCTCCAGCGGCTCGACCACCGCTCGCGGGTCGAGGCGGAGGACCTGCGTGAGGTCGGCGCTGGAGCGGCGCCATTTCTCCCGTGCGCTGGCCGCTTGGGCCTCCAGATACGCCAGCAGGTTCTCGCCTCGGTCCACCTCCACGGCGGGGATCAAGTCGTGGCTCAATTCCTTCAGCGCGGCTACGAACTTGCGGCCCTGCTGCACGGTGTATAGCCTGCCGGCATACTGACCGCGATATTTGTGAACGTCGAAATACGCACGTGCCGTCATCAGCAACGCGTCGTTCTTGGCGCTCTGAATACCCCACCGCGCTGAATCGAGTTGCTGCCGGGCCGTCAGCGGTTGAAAGACGGCGTCCGTCATCGCCACCACCAGATACAAAGAAATCCCGGAATAGAACCAGTTAAAGGCCTGGTTGAGTGGCCTGCCAAAGCTGGTTGGATCGGGCTGGCCCAAGGCGTTCGTCCCCGCAGGAACGTTAAGGGCATGATTGAAGTCGGCAGGACCGTCGTGCCGCATGTAGATGGCGTTCATCATGAACGCGGGAACCCACGCTACTTGGGCCTTTTGCAAATCCGCTTCGGCCGTCCAAGCCGCGGCTTGCGCGGCAGCCACCAGCAAGGGCCGAGCGCTTGAAAGTCGCAACGCCGCGGCGAAGTTAATCGGGAATCGCAGATCCGTCGACTCAAACGGAGCGGGCTTGAGGTCGACGTCGACTCTGCCTTCGGGCGGCGGCGGAAGCTCCAGCGGAGACAGCCTCGAAAGTGAACCTCCCGGCTCGGCGACACTTGTCGTCGGCGGGGCGTCGACGAGGACGTCAAGATGGGGCGCCCGAATGGTCTCAACGATGGACGGGAGCCGTTCGAGGTCAACCTGGATGTCGCTTTCCTGCGGCGGCAGTCGCTCCACGGGCGATTCCTCCGACGCGCTTCCCGCGTTGGGCAAGGCAGGCCCGGGCGCGGCTTCGCTGCGAGCATCGACAGGGGGCGCCGGATCGTCTTCAACCAAAAGCGTGCCGTCGCTCCCTTTCACCTGCAAGGCAGCCGCGCTCGTGCGCCACTCGGGAACGGCAAGGCAAGAGTAGAGAGCCATGAGTAGCAATGCGAACAGACCGATTCCGGCTCCGCCTGGAGCGGGACTCCGCTTATCAAGGCCTTGGCGGCCTTGGGGCTGATGGTCTTCGCTTCTGTTCATGCATCGGGAAACTCAGGGCCGAGCTGCGCGGAAGAATACCTGGTGCCAGCACGACAAGCCCGTAACTCAAAGGAATTGGTCCAGGAAGCCTTTGTCCTCGTTCCCAGTATCGACGCGTAAACCAGAGAACATTTAAGGATTGTGCGGATTGTGTGGCCTATCGGGAATCCGGTCACAGCTAGCGATTGGAGCAGCACCTGCACGCTTGCGAAGATAAGACCGCTTCAGAGCCGCCAATGTCTGGCCGCTGTTTCCGGCAGCTTGTCAGGAAGCGCTGCGAGCGGCCCAGCGGATCTGGGCTGAAGCGGCTTTCGACTTCGTTCGACAACCGCAATCGAGTGCGGGGAAGAATCGAGATTACCCGACTTCGCTTTCGCGTCAGTCGGCACGGCGCGAGGCGTTACCGGCAAAGCGGCAGAAGGGTCATCGGATGGGGGGTAGCTGGCCGGCCTTTTTTTCCTCGTTGCCCGCAGAGTGGGCGATCCGGACTTTTTGTCCTTCGGTCAGAATCGACGCGTCGCTGGTATCGATCACCGGCTGCGATCCATCGATTGGCCTCCAGGGAAGCAGCTTTTCGGTGAGCAAACGGTGATTGGTCAACTCGGTCCACTCGCCGTCGCTGACACCCGTTTGCACTTCCATCCGGACGGTGCGACCGTTGTCGACTGTCCAATAAAACGTCCGGCCGTCCCAAGAGTTGAGATCGGTGTTGCACAAGGCCCAAACGTCCGGATGCCGGATGGTCACATTGGCGTAGGCGCACATCCCCGGCAGGATTTTGCCGTCCGTGTTCGGAAGGTCGATTTCAGCACGAAGTGTATGACTGGTGACGTCGATTGCCCCACCGGTGCGGGTGACGGCGGCCGGGATTTCCTCGTCGCACAACTCCCGCACGCGGACGCTAGCCTTCGTCCCGATTTGGACATAGTTAGCGTCGTTTTCCGGGATATCGACAAAAACCCGAACCACGTCGGTACGATCGACGACGTAGAGCGGCGCCGCGTTCGTAGGCGAAAGGGGCCGAGCGTCCGGCATGGCCCTTGGAGCGCCCATCCGGAGAAGCGCAAAGTCGAACGAATCGGCGGTGCGAGCCTCGATGATTCCGTCGTAAGGAGAGTTGACCGTCAGGAATGCCATGCCGGCCTTGAGTCGTCTTTCCTCGCTCTGGGCAACGAGAAGATCGGCGCGGGCGACGTCAACGGTTAATTTGTCCTTGATGAGCGCGCTTTCTCCGCAAGCAAGATCCGCAGCGGTCCTGCGCACCGTGGCGATCGCGGTATCGCGCTCGGCCAGCGTGGATTTCAGTTGCGCTTGCGATTCGAGAAGCACCTGTGGATCAACGATTCCCTTTTTCCCTTCACGCGTCAGTCGATCGACGTCCGAGCTCAAGCATTCAACCTCGGCCTCACAATCGCCCAGGCGCGTCTTCGCCTCGCCGAGGCGCTCTTGAGCCGCGACCACGTCATCTTTGGCAATCTTCACCATGGCCAGGGCCAACTCGATCTGCTGTTTGTCATATTCGACCGTGCCCCTTTTCTTCTCGCAATCTTCAACCAGTTCAGGGGCGAACAGAGTAGCCAGCAGGTCCCCTCGCTTCACTTTGTCTCCGACGTCAACCACGCACTTTTCGATGAAGCCGTTGACCTTTGGGTAGAGCGAAGTTCGCTCGTATGCACCAACGACGCTCGACTGGCCGACGTTCCGCACAATCGTGCGGAGTTCAGGATGAGTCAATTGCACGGTGGGTCGTTCCGTGGCGTGCCACGGCGGATCGGCCTTTTCGTGGCAACCCACCATGACGAAAGCGGTCACCGTCGCTAAAAGGCAGCCCAAGTATCGAGGGCAACTCGTGCGCTGTCCGGTAGACCCGTGCCTGTTCCGCATCAGACACCTCGCGTCGAGAAGCCTGGTTTGCCGGGCGAATCAGCCTTCGCAGTCACCGCCCCTGCGGCGTGAACGTCATCGGCGGGCGCAACGTAAAAATCACCGCCTTCACGGCAGGGCTCCGCAATCGACCAGAGTAGTCGTGGGACGGCCACCACCCGCCCCGGGCAGCCCATAAACACAACTTCGTATGGCTGAGTTTTACGCCACGCTTGGTTTGACAATAAGCAAACGAAAGCGAGCAAAGACCGTGCCGGAATGGTCATCCGTGGGCGTGCCAACCTGGCGGAGCATTTGTGACCGTAGTCAGGGACCCAAGCCAGAATCCGGGGCGACGTCAGGCGGCGCCGAACAATAAGATGATTGCCCTGAACCGACCACGAAGGCTAACGAGCTAAGCCTTGCACCAAGGCCGGGTTCGGCTATCATAAACGCCAAATTCCTGGTTGCGGCCTACCCAACGCCCCCCCCCCGCGACGACATGCCGGTTTTCCACCCACCCGCCTGAGGGAAGGTAGGTAGCATGGCCCCGCGCGCTCGGCTTTGCGTCGGTAGGGCGCTCGCGCATCACTTGCCACGACGGCTTGTGGCGATCGTGTTCACCGCACTGCTGGTCTCAAGTTCGCTGGCCGCGGCCGACGATGCAGCGGCTCCCGCGGCGGCGCAGCCGAAAGGGATGCTCAGTTTCGAGAAGGACGTGCGGCCGATTCTCAAGGCCTATTGCTTTGATTGCCACGGAGCCAAGAGCGAGAACAAGGCGAAGCTCGATCTGCGGTTGCGGCGCCTGATGGTGGCCGGCGGCGAGTCGGGCCCGGCCATCGTTCCCGGCGACGCGGCCAACAGCCTGCTCTTGGAAAGATTGCAAGCCGGCGAAATGCCGCCGGGCAAGAAAAAGGTGCCGGCTGACGGAATCGCGCGGATCGAGGCTTGGATCGCCGCCGGCGCCCCAACGCTGCACGACGAACCGGCGAATATCGACCCCGAGGAGATCACGCCCGAAGAACGCGGCTACTGGGCCTTCCAGCCGCCAGCCGCGCCGCCAGTCCCCTCGTTTGGCCCGGCCGACCGGGTCCGCACGTCGATCGACGCGGTGCTCGTCGGCCGGCTGCGCGAGAAGGGTTTGAGCTTTTCGCCCGAGGCCGACCGGACGACGCTGATCCGCCGCGCTTCGTTCGACTTGATCGGCTTGCCGCCGACTCCGGAAGAAATCGCCCGCTTCGTCGCCGATCCCGCGCCAGACGCCTACGAACAACTGATCGATCGGCTGCTGGCTTCGCCGCAGTACGGCGAGCGCTGGGCCCGGCATTGGCTCGACGTTGCCGGCTACGCCGACTCGCGCGGCTCGACGAGCGACGCCCCGCGGCGGTATGCCTACCGATACCGGGACTGGGTCATCCGCGCCCTCAACGCCGACATGCCACTGAGCGAGTTTCTCATCGAGCAGTTGGCCGGCGACGAGTTGGTGCCGCAGCCGCACAAGAACCTGTCGCCCGAGCAGATCGACAAGCTCACGGCCACCGGCTTCTTGCGGATGGCGGTCGATGCCACGGGCGTCGTTCCCGATTTGGAGCAGGCCGCCAACCAGGTGCTGGCCGACACCATCAAGATCGTCTCCTCGTCGCTATTGGGTCTCACGGTCGGCTGCGCCCAGTGTCACGACCATCGGTACGATCCGATTTCGCAGCGCGACTATTACGCCTTGCGGGCCGTTTTCGAGCCGGCGCTAAACCCGGCCCATTGGCGCTTCGACAACCAACGTTCGATCTCGCTCAATACCGACGAAGAGCAGGCCCGTGCCGCCGCCGTTGAGGCCGAAGCGGTCAAAATCGTTGCAGCCCGCACGGCGCGCGAGGCCGAACTGCTGTCGATCGAACTGGAAAAAGAGCTGGCCAAGTTCGACGACGAACTGGCCGGCGCCCTGCGGCTGGCCTGGCACACCCCCAAAGACAAACGCACGCCGGAGCAAGCCAAACTCCTGACGGAGGCGCCGCTCGTCGACCGCCTCAGCGCAGAGACTCTTTACATGTACAACCCGACGGCGTTGGAAGAGATCCTGGAATTCGCGAAACGGGCAGCCGCCGTGCGGGCGACCAAGCCGGACAACCGGATCTCGGTGCTCACCGAAATCCCCGGCGAGACCCCGGTCACTCATTTATTCCATCGCGGCGACCTCAAACAACCGCGCGAAGAAATCGGGCCGGCCGACCTGACGATTGCCGCTCCGCCGGGAGCCCACTACGTCATCGCGCCGCACGACCCCGCGCTGCCCACCACCGGCCGCCGACTGGCCTGGGCCCGGCACCTGGTGGACGGCAGCCATCCGCTGGTCGGCCGCGTGCTGGTGAATCGCATCTGGCTGCATCATTTCGGCCGACCGCTGGTCGACACTCCCGGCGATTTCGGCGTGCTCGGCGCGCGGCCCGCTCTGCCGGAACTGCTCGATTTGCTGGCGGTCGAGCTGGTCCGCGGCGAGTGGAGCCTGAAACGGCTGCACCGGCTGCTCATGACCTCGACGGTCTACCGCCAATCGTCTCACGCCGACGCGGCCAAGCAGGCGATCGACCCGAGCAACTCGCTGTATTGGCGAATGCCGCTCGTGCGGCTCGATGCCGAAGCTCTGCGCGACCGGATGCTGGCCACGGCCGGCATTCTCGACCCGGCGCAATTCGGGCCGGCGGTGCCGGTCGAGGCCGACGCCACGGGGCAGGTGGTCGTGAAGGGAGACGTGCCGCGGCGGAGCATCTACTTACAGGTGCAGCGGACCAGCCCGGTTGCGTTTCTCACGGTCTTCGACGCTCCGGTGATGGAGACGAACTGTGATCGCCGCTTATCGAGCACCGTGGCCACGCAATCGCTGATGATGATGAACAGCGAAGTGGTCTTGAGCCGCGCGGCGGCGTTTGCCGATCGACTGGCCCGGCAGACGCCGCTCGATTTTCCGGCACCCGACACCTGGAGATACACGACCGGCACCGCGCAGTGGCAATATGGCGCCGGGCAGCTCGATCGGGCCAGCGACCGCGTGACGCAGTTTCAGCCGCTCAGCGTCTGGACTGGCTCGGCCTGGACCGGCTCGG
>DATJTR010000299.1:0-3118 GCA_035503215.1 Pirellulales bacterium | reverse complement strand
CAGACTGCCAATCTTCACTTGCGCTGGGGCGATCGGGCCTCCGCCAATCGGGCTGCCAGCAACTGAACCGGGTGAAATGCCGTGCGCCCTGTCCCATGCTCGATTTGATGCCGGCAGGAGAAACCCGGGGCCACGATCGGGCCTTGGTGCTGCCGCACCGCCGGAAACAATACCCGCTCGCCGATCGCCATGCTGAGGTCGTAATGCTCGTAGCCGAACGATCCCGCCATGCCGCAGCAGCCCGAGTCAACCACGGTCACCTCCGCGCCCGGAATCTTTGCTAGCGCTGCTTGCGTTCCTTGCAGGCCTACGAGGGCCTTCTGGTGACAGTGGCCGTGCACGAGGATCGGGCCACGGGCCGGGGCCAATCGCAGATTGGCGTCGACCTGAGCCAGATGCGTGTCGACCGCCACCGCGTGAGCGGCAACCAGGCGAGCCGCCTCGCCGGGAACCAAATCGAGATAGTCATCGACGAGCATTGCCAGGCAACTTGGCTCTGCCGCGACGATCGGCACTCCGCGCTCGGCCCAGGGGCGAAGCCGCTCGATGTTCTCCCGCGCCAACTGCTGCGCGACGCCTAACAGCCCTTTCGATGCCCACGTGCGGCCGCAGCAACCCAGTCCGGCCAGGTGCACTCGATATCCGACCGCTTCCAGCAACTCCACTGCCGAGCGGTTGACCGCAGGTTCGCAAAAGCTGGTCAAGCAATCGTCGACCAGCACGATGTCGCCGCGCATCTCGTTCGGGCCGCTGCCGCGCTGCGCCGCTGACCGGGAGCGAAACCAACGGGCGAAGTGCTGGCGTTCGAACCGAGGGAGCGGCCGACGCCGATCGATGCCCAATGTGCGTTCTGCCAACCAGCCCGCCCCGGGCAAACGGGCCAGCCAGTTCGACACGGGTGCCAAGGCCGAACCCCAGCGATTCAGCCGCGCGGCGTCGGCCATCAACCGCACTTCCCGCGGCGTGCCGTTCTGAGCGTAGTAGTGTGAGAGAAACTCCATTTTCAATTTGGCCACGTCGACGTTCGACGGACATTCGGCTTTGCATCCTTTGCAGCCCAGGCAGAGATCGTAGGTGGCGAACAAGCGCGGTCCGATCAATTCGGCGGTCGGCAGCGCACCCGACAGGGCCAGCCGCAAGGCATTCGCCCGTCCGCGCGTACTGTGCTCTTCATCGCGCGTGACCATGAACGAAGGACACATCGTGCCAGTTTGCAGCTTCCGGCAAACACCGGCGCCGTTGCACAGCTCGGCGGCTTTGGCCAGCGATCCTTCGCGGCTGAAGTCGAACGTCGTGGCTAGCGGCAACGCTTTGTATCCGACGCCCAAACGCAGGTTTTCGACGGGGCTGGGTCCGTCGACGATCTTGCCCGGATTCATCAAGTTGCCCGGATCGAAGGCCCGCTTCACATCGCGAAACGCTCGATACAAGCGCGGGCCGAACAACTCTTCGTTCAAATAACTCCGCGCCAATCCATCGCCATGTTCGCCACTCATCGAGCCGCCGAATTCCAGCACCAGCTGGCATACCTCGTGAGAGATTCGCTCCATGCGCGCGATGTCTTCCCGGTCGGCCAGATTCAAGGCCGGTCGAATATGCAAACAGCCGACCGAAGCGTGGCCGTAGTACGCTCCCGAAGTGTCATTGGCCGCCAGTATCTTGCGGAATCGCGCCACGAACTCGCTCAGCCGGGCAGGATTCACGGCCGCGTCTTCGACAAAGGCGACCGGCTTGCGCGCCGACGGTACGCCTTGCAACAGCGGCAGCGCCGCTTTGCGGCACGCCCAAACATGCGCATAGATCGACGGCTCGAGTGCCGGCAGCACAAATTCCAATCCCGGAAGGCCATGCAGTCGGCGCGTCAAATCGTCGGCCTTTGAACGAATCTCGTCCGCCGAGTCGCCGCTGAATTCGACCAATAACAGGGACTCGGGCCGGCCCACGACGAAATCGAGATAATTCCGATACTCCAAGCTTTTTTCGGCCAGCTCGACGATCTCGCCGTCGAACAGTTCTGCCGCCGACGGGTCGCTGGCCAATACCGGCTCGATCGCCGCCACGGCTGCGGCCAGCGAGGAAAAGTGCAGCACCACCAGTCCGCGCGCCGCGGGCAGCGGGATCAAGTGCACGAGCGCCTCGGTCACGGTGGCCAGCGTACCCTCGGCGCCCACGAGCATGCGGGCCAGATTGAATTGTGCACCAGGATAGCGCTCTTGTTCGCGCTCGCGGACCACGGCCACCATGCGCGGCGTGGGGATTCGCGCTGCGCATTGGGGGACGAACTCGTCCAGGTTGTAGCCGCTGACGCGGCGCAGCACGCTGGGATAGCGGGCCAGAATCTCGTCGTGGTCGCGCTGGGCGATCGACTCGACTTCGCGCCGCGCCCGTCCCCAACCGTCGTTCTTGGCGGCCGCCGCGGCCCACGTCTCTTTCGACTCGGGCCTAAGCACGCTCGCCGTGCCGTCGGCCAGCACGGCCGATAGTTCGACGACGTGGTCAACGGTCTTGCCGTGCCACACGCTGCGCGAACCGGCCGAGTTGTTGCCGATCATGCCCCCCACGTTGGCGCGGCTGCTCGTGGCCACGTCGGGCGCGAACTGCAGCCGATGTCGCGCGGCGGCGGCGTTCAACTGGTCGAGAATCACGCCCGGCTCGACGCGGGCCGTTTGCCGCTCCGGATCGATCTCCAGAATCCGATTCAGATACTTGCTGAAGTCGATGACCAGGCCCGCGCCGATCGACTGCCCGGACAAGCTGGTGCCGCCGCCGCGAGGGATGATTGGCCAGCGGTGTTCGGCGGCCCAGACGATCGCTTCTCGTACGTCAGCCGGCGAACGGGGGACGACCACCGCTAGCGGTCGGATTTGATAGATGCTGGCATCGGTGCTGTAAAGTGCCCGGTAATACTCGTCCGCGTGAACTTCGCCCTCGATCAGCTTGGCCAGGGACTTTAGCGGATGTAACGATTGTGGGGCGGTGACATTCATGGTTTTTACGATCAGTAGTTCGCGCCGCGCCGCTCGCAGCAAGACGACGCCCGCGAGCAGCGGTGATTATACTTGACCCCCTGTCGGTTGTTGTTAGAGTCAAAAGCTGGGGCGCGATTTGACGCCAATGG
>DATJTR010000298.1:0-4424 GCA_035503215.1 Pirellulales bacterium | reverse complement strand
TGCGCATGGGAATGAATCGCCGCAGGCCGTGAGAGGGCTTCGCTGGCACGCTTTCGTCTTCCAAACGGGGTTGTTGCATCGACGCGCGGCGGATAGGGCAATATGGAATCGCCGCATTCTAATGAGGCCCTGCGCGGCCGCCAATCGCAGTCACGCCCGGCTCGGTCGCTGCTACTGGCTTTGCGGCGCGGCGTTTTGCCACGTCACGGTGATCGGCGCTTCGCCCGGCACCGCATCGAGCAGAATTCGGTCGGCCTGCACCGTGACCGGCAATTCGGCCCCGCGCGCGGCGCTGGCCCCATTGGCGGCAATCACCAGCGTCAACGGCGAGCGAAGATCTTTGCGTCGAGCGGCGAAGTGAGGCTGACGATCGCTTTGCCGTCCCAACAGGCAGCCCAAACCGATCGCCGCGACCCCCTGCGTTGCCAGCATTCGCTCGACCTTCAACATGCCTTCCGTCTTGCCGTCACGGTGATTGTGTTTCATCGAGGTGGACTGGACAATGTTTTCCACCTGGCGATTTCCAGCCAGCCGCCGACTCGCGGGCCGCTTTGCCAAGGAGAAAACGAAATGTCTCTACCCGACCGATCCACGTTCGAAGCCGCCTACGCCGGCCA
The DNA here is from genome assembly GCA_035503215.1 of Pirellulales bacterium. GTDB lineage: Bacteria > Planctomycetota > Planctomycetia > Pirellulales > PALSA-1355 > DATJTR01. Next base: position 3,807 of record DATJTR010000298.1, on the reverse strand, counting down.
GGCGCCCTGGGATATCGGCCGCCCGCAGCCGGCGCTTGTCGACCGGGCCGGGGCGCTGACCGGCTCGATTCTCGATGCTGGGTGTGGTACCGGGGACAACGCTCTCTATTTCGCTAGCCTAGGCCATCGGGTCACCGGAATCGATTTTCTGGCCGAGCCGATCGCGCGGGCGAAACTAAAGGCGCACGAGCGAGGCGTAGCGGTCGATTTCCTCGTGATGGACGCCCTTGCGCTCGCGGCGCTGCCCGTGCAGTTCGACGCAGCCATCGATTGCGGCCTGTTCCACGTGTTCAGCGACGCCGACCGCCCGCGCTATGTTGCCGGCCTCGCCTCGGTCCTCAAACCCGGTGGCCGACTGCTTCTGCTCTGTTTCAGCGACGAGGAACCGGGGACCATCGGACCGCGGAGGGTTTCCCAGTCTGAGCTGCGGGCGGCCTTCGCCAGCGGTTGGACGATCGAATCGATCGAGCCGGCCCGATTCGCGATTCGCCCGGACATGCCGAATCTCGAATTCAGCCCCGGCGGCCCCAAAGCCTGGCTGGCCACGATCCGCCGGGGCGGATGATGCTTCGCTGATATCACCGCACCTGTCGCCGGCCAACCAGACCATGTCGGCCCGTGAGCCGCGATCCTTAGCTCGCTAAACAGGATTTCGTGCTGCGGAAAACCGCATGCCTTCGACGCCCCAGCTCTTTCCCCGGGCGTCTCGCCTGTGCTGCGGCGGATTCGAAAAGTTCTTCGCAAACGACTCTCGCACAAGGCCCCGCCCTGCTGGCAACGAGTGCGATTCATTGAATTCGTCGCGTGCCCTGCAATCTTCCATAGGCAGTTGCCGCCGCCGTGGTACATTGAACGGGTGTGAAGTACGGATTCGATCTGCTCGCGGCTGAGCCCGGGCGGAGTTTCACCACTTGGAAGGAGCCAAGCCTTGCGACGAACTCCCTTTCTGCTCGCATCGATCGCGGCTGCCTGGCTGCCCATCGCATCATCGGCGGCCGCCGACCCACCGCACGTCGACTACAAAGCGGGCGATTTCGTCGTGGTGATTCGCGCCTCGGAGTTGCGGGTCGAGAATCAAACCGTCGACAGGGTGGAACCGGGCATTTTGATGGGGGTCGACATCGCCCAAGGCGACTGGCTCTGGGTCACCAACCAGAAGTCGGGTTGGCTCAGCACGGCCAACGTCATGCCGGCTCAGAATGCGGTCGACTATTTCACCGCTGCCATCCGCCGCAATCCCAGCGACGCTCGACTCTACTCGCGCCGCGGCGTTGCCCGGGCTCTGAACAAGAACATCCAGGGAGCGCTCGCCGACTACCAGGAAGCGATTCGGCTGAAGCCTGCGGAAGCCGTCTATTATGGCGATCGCGGCTGCTTCTACATGGCCGCCGGCGACTTTGATCGGGCGATCGCCGATTTCGCCGAAGAGATCAAGCGCATCGGCAGCGAGGATCCCAACCGCCGCGAGATTCGCTTGCAATGGCTTAACCAGCGCATGGCCGAAGCTCAGGCGCAGAAGTCGAGCAATTCCGCCGCGGCAATCGGCAAGCCGGAATAGGCCGGCGCCGGGCCGTTCGCAGCTCGACCGGCAGCGAGCGGTCTCACGGTTTCTCCTCGCTCGGCTTGCTTTCCGACTGCGGCGCCGCCGGCGAGTCGTGCACTTCTTCTGCCGGCTTGGGTCCCGGTCCCAATCGGGCGTCGAACACGGCGTACAGCTTGTGCGCGATCTCATCGTGTGGAGACAATTCGATCGCCTTCTCTAGTTCCCTCACCGCCTGCTTGGGGTAGCCGAGGTAGCCGAAATGATAGCCCAGCAGCAAGTGCAGGGCCGGCTGCTCGGGACTGGCATCGCGCAAGTTTTCAACCGCGCGAATCTGGTCGGTGTAGGCCTGGATGTTCGGATACAGCTCGTTGTAATGGGTGACCACTGCTCCCCACTTGTCCTCGGGCAGCATCTCGAGCGCCGCTTGTAGTGCTCCGGCCGCTTCGACAGGTTGCCCGGTCGCAAACAAGGCCTGGCTCAACAGCAGCACGATCGCGCCGTTCTGCGGATCTTCGACCAACGCATGCCGCCAATCTTGTACGGCCTGGGCATATTTGCCGCCGCGGAAGTCGATTTCGCCCAGGCCGGCATAGTCGAGTGAGTCTTGCAACTGGCCGCTGACCGGAGCGGTCTCGATGGCGGCCGACGTCGGCGAATTGCCGTAACCCTTGCCAGGAAAGGTCGCCTGATAAGCGAAATACGGATAGCCGTAGGCGTATCCCAAGCTGCCAAAGCCCAATCCGCCGTTGTAGGCAAACCACGGCAAACCGACGAAGCGATTTCCGTAGCCGGGCCACCACCAGGGATAACCCAAATAAGAACCAAAGGGCGAGCCGTAGCCAAAAAAGTAGGAACGATTGCTCCAATAGGCCGGGTTCCGCGAGACGTGATGCTGGAGGCCACCACGGTGGCCAAGGCCGCGCGCGGTACCGCTGCCAATCGAGCGAACCCCGAGGGAAGGGGCGTTGGCATACTTGTAGACGAAGTGGGCTTTCGTCTCGGGCACGCCGCCGGTCCCGGTCGGCAATCGGCTCGCCAGCCCTTTGAGGCCCTGGCGCTGAGAACCATTGATGGTGCGCGGCGAGCCATTGTAGGCGCCGGCGCCAATCGCCCCCGCCGTGTAACCATTGTGCAGAATCGTTCCGGCTCCGAATCCACCCCCGCCGAAGGTGTTGTAGGCGCTCGCTCCCGCGGGCACGCCTCCCCAGCCGCCATAGCCGCCGGCTCCATACCCACCGGCTCCTCCCCAGCCGCCGTATCCCGTGCCGCCATAACCCCCGGCACCATAGCCGCCGATACCTCCCCAGCCGCCGGGACCTGTGCTGCCGTAACCTCCGGCCCCATAGCCACCGATTCCGCCCCAGCCACCGGTACCACCGCCGCCGTAACCGCCTGCCCCGTAGCCGCCGGCGCCATAGCCGCCGCCGAATCCGCCGCCACCCAAGCCCCCATCGAATCCGCCAAAACTGCCGCTTCCGGCGCCGAATCCGCCACCTCCGCCAGGGCCGTGAGCCAGCGCCTCGGCCGAGAGGAGAAGTAAGAATATCGCCAGGCAACCAAAAACCGAGGCTATTGCGCGTCGCATGGGAAGATCTCCCCGAACGGAAAAGGCATCGCCAAATTCATTCTGCGCTTTGCGCGAGCCGGTTGTCCAACAACTTGCAAAAACGTTAGCTTGAATCAGACCAGGGCGCACGGCACCCTCGCCGGCATCCATGTTGTCTTGCCTCAGTCGTCGTTTTCACCAGCCAGAGCCAGCAGCCGTGATTGAACATCGCACCGTCCAACGGCATTTTCGAACCGTCGATCCCATCCTGTCCCAGGTCATTCGGCAGGTGGGTCCGGTTACGCTCAAGCCCCAGCGGAATCGTTTTCGCATCCTGGCGCAATCGATCATTTCGCAGCAGATTTCCACCAGCGCGGCGCGGGCGATCCGATTGCGGCTGGAGGCACGACTCGAGCCTCACGATATTCAGCCCGAAGCCGTGGCCCGACTGTCCGTCGAGGAGCTCCGCGCGATCGGACTGTCGCGGCCGAAAGCCGGCTATTTGCTCGACCTGGCGCAGAAATGCGGCGATGGCACGGTCCGGCTTTCGCGCTTGGCACGGATGTCGGACGAACGGGTGATCGAAGAGCTGACGCAAGTGAAAGGGATCGGGCGATGGAGCGCGCAGATGTTCTTGATCTTCTCGCTCGGTCGGCCCGACGTCTTTCCGCTCGACGATCTGGGAATCCGCACGGCGATCGCGCGTCTCTACAACTTC
>DATJTR010000297.1:0-7815 GCA_035503215.1 Pirellulales bacterium | reverse complement strand
AATGGATTCCAGCTTCGGTGCGTTTCGGCCTTCCACTGGTACTCAGTGATCGGTACCTGGTAGGTCCGCTGCACTTCTTGCAGTTCGGTCGTTTGGCGTTGGCGATAGTACGTGTAGTCGCGCGGCTGCATCGTCGTGTGGGCGAGCGGTCGCTGCGTGACTTGGGTTGTTTCGCGGTAGGTGATCCCGTTCTCATCCAGATACTTGACGTCGTCGGCGACGGCCCAGCCGGCGGAAAGTGCCAACATCATGACCGGCGTAAGCGAAAGGAGGGATCGCGCCATGTTCATCGCTCGTCTTCGTAGGTTCGCGTGGTACACAGTCGCTCGCATCATATTGATCGGCAAAATCCTAAATCCGGCTTGAGTCGGAGACCCCGGCGCGCCGCGGGGCAGGGGACGTTTGGCTCCCCTCGCCCTCGGTGGTGCCCGCGAGGCAGCTCGCGCGGGGGGCAACGGTTGTCGGCCGGGCACTCCCCGTATTCGCCAACTTTCCCCCCTCTTGCAAACCATCTTGCGATCGGGCAGGCTGGGAGAGCGCCGGCGGTTCGGCTCCGCCGCTTTCGGTCCTTGCCAGCAAGTTGCCAGTGTCATGAATCAAGATCTCTTGGATCTGCTGGTCTGCCCTGAGAATCACACCCGACTCCATTTCGCCGATCCGCCCCTGGTCGAGCAGTTGAATGCAGCGATCACGGCCGGAAAGTTGAAAAACCGGGCGGGCGCCGTCATGAACGAGCCGATCGAAGCGGCGCTCGTTCGGCTCGACGGTCGCGTGGCCTACCCGGTGATCGGCGACATTCCGCACATGCTCGTGGACGAAGCCATTCCGCTGGACCATTTGGCGTCCTGACGCGTTTGACGAGGTAACGACCGCATGGCCAAAACCATCTTCAAGCGCATCATCGACGGCGAGATTCCCGCCAAGATCGTCTATCAGGACGACCGCTGCCTGGCCTTTCACGACGTCAACCCGCAGGCCCCGACCCACGTTTTGGTGATTCCCAAGCGCGAGATTGCGTCTTGGGACCAATTGACCCCCGCGGATGGCGACCTGGTCGGCCACATTGCTCTGGTGATCCGCCAGCTCGCCGCCGACTTGAAGTTGGGCGAAGGCTATCGAATTGTCGTCAACTGCGGACCCAACGGGGGACAAACGGTCGATCATTTGCATTTTCATGTGCTCGGTGGGCGGCCGATGAGTTGGCCGCCGGGCTAGCCGCAAGGGTCGTCGCGGCGCGGCACCTACCACAGCTTCTTCTGCAGGTAGTCGCGCATCTGCTCCAGCCGGCCGCCGGGCTTACGGCTCCGCTCGGCTGGACCAGCCGGCCGCGTTTGGTTCTTCGGTTTCTCAGCCACGGAAATGGGCGCTTGGCTCAAGGGGACATGGGCCAGCAGGAAATGGGGCCAATAGCCGTCGAGCAGTTGGCTGCAGTCGGCCAATTGCCGATTGGTGAGTTTCTTGTCGGCCATCCCGATCAATTGAATCAACTCGTAGCGCTCTTTTTCTTTGAACGCCAGATCGAACATCTTGATGTCGTCGATCCAGATTTCGCCCGGCCCGTTGAGATCGAACCGCAGCCGCAGATCGGACAATCCCTCGACCGGCAAATCGTCGACCGAGAGGATGAACTGCGACCAGTCCTTGGTGTTGAGAACCGCGCTCGTTCCCGTCCCCAGCACGTTTGCGGGGCGGTAGTAAACTCCGTCATCCGAGCGTCCCTCTAGCGCCAAGCGCAGCGTCGGCTGCTGTTTCGGATCGGCGATGCGCAACCAAAGCGAAACCGAGATTCGCCCGGTGGCGGGAGTGGGAAACGTCGCGCTGCGGAGCGTGGCGACTTTTTGCTCGTTGCTGAATCGGAGCGCCTGCTTGCCCTCGCGCGGTTCGTCGGTGGCCAGTGCGATGCTCGATCCCGCGCGTTCGGTCAACGTCCAGCCCGCCACCTGGCTGTCTGTCGATTCCGCCTCGAAGCTCGGATTGGCCGGGGCCGACATCGGCGGGGGATTGGCAAGCGTGGCCGCCCGGGCACTCAAAGCTTGAATCCGGCGCCGCAAACTTTGCTCTGCCTGCTCGGCGACGCTCACGCTGGGGTTCGACAAGGTGACGTTCGCCGCGGAAAACCGGCCGCCCACGAGGTCGTACGGCCGGAGAGTCACGTTCCACAAGGCCCCGTCGGCGTCGCGCGAGAGCGGAAAAGTGGCCGCCGCGATGCCGAGCCGGTCGAGCCGGCAACCGGCCGGCGAATCGACCCGCAGTTTCAGCGTTACGGTCCAAGGCGAATCGTTCACGATGTAGACGAACGTCTGGCCGTCTTTCACCAGCGTCCGCACCACGACGGGTTGCAACTCGCCGGCCAGAGTCTCGAATCGGGCGCCGGGCAGTTCGCGATAGACGCTGACGAGGTCGGTGATGCTCTCTTCCTGCCCCAGGGGCAACATCCAGCCCCCATCGAACATCGACAGCGGATCGAGCACGGCCAGGCTGTGAACGAATCGCTCGCGGTTGTGGACCGCCGAGGGGGAGAAGTGCGAAGCCAGCCAGGTGTAGCTGTTCCCCGGTCCGAACGGGTTCTTGGCGTCGAACGAGGCCAGGCGTAATTTTTTCGGCTCGTGGAAGAACAAGGCAGCAGCCGCTTCGCCGCTGCACAGCCGATCGATGTCTGGGTCGAGACTCATTTCCAAATCGACGGCTTGGGCGGCGAGCGACTCCAGCGGCTCGATTCGCTGCGGGCGCATCAGCACGATCGGATCGTCGCGCAGCGAATCGGGTAACAGGCCTAGTTCCGCCAGGGCCTCGTCGGCCCGCATGTGGCGGGGGAGTGCCGGTCGCAAGCCGCGACGGATCTTCGGCGAGTCGAAACTGCCGACCCCGGCCAGATAGAGCCGCGCCTCGGGATGGGCGGCCGCGACCACCTCGCCCATGCGTTTGTACATGTCGGTCAGCGTCGTCGCCCGCCATGCCATCCAGCGTTGATTGCCGGGACCGGCCAGGAATTGGGCCCGGGCCTGGAATCGCGTCGGTCCGCTGCCGGGAACTTCCACGTTCGTTTCAGCGCTGAACGCGGCGATCGTCTCGTCGTCGTAGCTTCCTTCCGAACCGGGCAATTGAGCGTAGCTGTCGGCCGCCAACTGCACGCCGACTCCGCGAAACGCTGGATGCGAGGCATAGAGCTCGGTCAATTCACTTACCACGCCGATCATCGCCTTTTGGACGCGACGGTTCAGCGGGTTGTAGTAGGGCCCCAGTCCCTGGCGGAAATGATTGCGGATGCCGCGCGAGTTGCCATCGGCCCCGGTCCATTCCAAGCCCGGCGGCGATTCCTGCGTGGCATGACGCCACTCCTCCAATTCCGTCAGGGGTGCCGCGAACTGCACGGTGGGAACCAATGCCAGACCTTCGCGATCGAACATGCGGAATAGCATTTCCAGCACGTCTTTGCGTACCGGATCCTGCCCGTTGGCAAAAAAGACGCCGGTGTCGTGCCGGGGCGTCGGCGTCATGTGCTGACTGGGATAAAGACTGCTGCCGTCGGCGACCACGGTCAGCATCAGCCCGTTGTACCCGACGTGATTCAGGTATTCGATCAACCGCACCGTCCCGAGATAAAACGTGTTCCAATCGTCCAAGCTGCGGCGGCTGAAGGCGTCGAGCGATTCGGGGGCCGAAAAATTCTCGGCCATCAGCGGACGATCCAGATAGCCGGCCAGCAAGCGACCGCCGGGGGGCGGATCTTTGGCCATCGCACGGCTGAGGATGACCGGTGGATTTTCGGCCCGGGCGAGCGCGCGCCGCGGCGCTGCCGGCGCGCCGACCGCGAACACGCGAATCTTGCCGTAAACGGCTGGCGAATTCGGCCGCCGATTCGTCAGCAAGACCATCGGCGTCTTGCCGCGCGGCCAGAAGACGATCCGGTGGCGGAGCAGCTCGGGCGCCCGCTCGGCATCTTCGTCGGACACATACACGCCCGAGTCGAGCCCGACCGGCATGACCATGCCGGCCGCGTTCGGTTCCAGCAAGCTGATTCCCAACGATTGCGGAACGTCGCCAGGATACTCGACCTCCAGTACGTGCGGCTGACCGGGATTACCGATCGCGAGCTGATAGGCGTCCCAACCGGCTTCCTCCGGCTTCGCGCCAAGTTGCACCAGTTGTCCCAAGCCGCGCGGATGACTCCAGGCCGTCAGTTGCCCACTGTTCAGCGGCTCCTTGCGTGTGATGCCCATCCGCGTCCATTCCCGCGTCTTGGGGTTGGCCGGATCGATCTCCGCCACTTGCTGTAGCGTTTGTGCGTCGGGCGTTGGTGCCCGAACCGCCTTGTCTCCAATGACGATGAGCTGCACCGTTCGCTCGGCCAGTGGCTTCTTCCAGGCCAGCCGTTCGCGGAGGCTCGCGTTCACCGCCGAAATTGACAGCTCGCACACTCCCTCCGTTTCCGGAAGTTTGATTTCCAGCGGAATCGCCGTGGCGGGCGCCCCGTCGGCAGGCGTCGTGGTGTCGTACTCCTTCGACCAGGTCCGCGCTCCGGCGGCCGTGAGCTGCACCTTGATTTTCAAAGGAGTTCCGGCGGGCAAGCCAAGCTGGTGCGGTTCGAGCGCCGACTCGAGCACTTCGCCCGGCGAACAGACGAGACTCCGCCGCGAAAAGCGGACGCGCAGCCTGTCACCCGGCGAACGGGACACCAGCAACTCGTTACCCTGCTGATCGAGGGCATTGGACGGTACGCCGCTGACCAAATCGGCCAGTGCGATCTCGATGCGCCGCTTGTCTTTTTCGGCGCCCACGGGCCATAGCCGTACGATGAGTTTGTCGCTGAGCTCGGCCGTCGCCAGCACCTCGACCCCATCGTACGCCCGCAAACTGCGCTGGCGAACCATCACTCGGCGATCTTCCAACCAGATCGAGCCGGGCTCGTCCGCCTCGATCCCCAGCGGCAGCACCTCGCTGAGCGCGCCGTGCTCCAGTTCGATCGTTCCTTGCCATTGACGCTCCGTGCCTCCGCCCCAGGCTACGCGCAACCTCAACGATGTTTCCGCCGCCGAGGCAAGGCCTGCGGCCGCCAAACAGGTTACGACCACGCAGCAGGCAGTGGCACACGAAAAGAAACGGGCGCGCAGGCGCGGGCCGATGCCCGGCAATACGGCTTGGACGAATCGTCCACGCCACGGCGTCGGACGTCCTTGTCCGATCATCGTCGCCCCGCGGAGTATGGATTAAGAGCTGTTGTTCAAACGAATTGGCGCATGGGAAACGACTTCCTGTGCGCGTGATCGCGCGAACGCATCACGGCCCCAAACGCCAATCGACCTGTGTGTCGCCCCCGGCGGTCGCATCGATCGATGCCTGCCCCTGTCCGCGCAACTGGGCGGCGGATTATAGAGAGAGTCAGGGCAGGGAGCCATGCCGGTTAATCGCCATGAATAGGTCGGCCGCGGAGCTCTGGCGCCTTTGGCAGCTTGGAGCGGTCGCTAGCAATCCGACCCCGCCGCGGCGCAATCGTCCATCCCAAACCGCGGGGGCCATGCGGCACGAAGAATGAGCTCGGCCCTGCTTGCTAGCAAGGGTCTCCAATCAATCGACGACCGTCACCAGCGCCGGCTCGAGCCCGGTCAGCTCGATGGTCGGATTCGTTCGCGCGTGCTGCAATCCTTCGCTCAATCCGGCCGCGATATCGGCAGCTCGCATCGCGACGTCGTTCACTTCATATCGGTCAGCCGGTTTGGCATAAAGCTCGACCTGCTGCTGCTCCCCCTCGCCGCTGACCATCAAATGCCAGGCCGGCGTGCGCAGCGCCCAGCGATCGGGCTCGGCAAACAGCACGGCCGCTTCGCGGACCGCCCCGCGTTCCCACCGCGCGAGAGGCAACAAGCTGTGGCCCGCCGCCGGCCAGCCTAGCCCGCTCCAACCCAACCACTCGGAAATGGTTGGCGGCACATCGGCCGGCAAAACGATCGCCGGCGTTCGAGCTGGCGCTCCGAGGCCGTCGGGAAAACGCCACCAACCGACTGTCTGCACGCTCTCGCTGTAAAGATCGGGGGCGATTCGTCCGATGTGACGATGCTCGGCCAACGGATAACCACGCGGCGAGAAGAACGCCAGCAGCGTGTTGCGGGCGAGCGCACTCGCGGCGAACTCTTCCAGCCAGGTTTCCAGGCAAGCGTCCCAGAGCGAAACCTGGCCGGCATAGGCGTGCATCAATCCGAGCAATTCATCTGGATCGATGTCATCCTCAGTCGTGCGCCACTTGGGAGCCATCCAATCGGGCGGGGGTGGATCTTCTTCGTCAGCATACTGCGAACGAAGCGCGTACGGAGCGTCCCACACCCCGCTAAGTCCCCGCGCGTGCATCCACAATAAGAATGGTTGACGCACCTCGGCGAGCAGCGCGCTGGCCTCGGCGAGATATCGCATCGCCTGAGTGTCAGCAACTTCCGCTGCCGGCTGCGTCGATTCATCGACCGCCAGCAGTGTCCGCTGCGAAAAGGAGGCGGCGGCAGGCAATTCCGCCACCTCCTGGTCGTCGGTGAACAGCAGCGTTTCGAGACCGGCCTGGTTAGCCCGATCGACAAGCGACGGCCCTACAGGCGCTGCCCGGTCCGGCCAGATCGCCGGCAAGCCCTGCCAATAGCCGCGATAGACCCGCGCGAGATCGAGCGTATCGGTGAGGGCGGCATCGCAAACGAACGATTGCGCCGCTAGCCGATCGAGCGCGGGAGTCGAGATCCAGGTGTTGCCGTAGGAACCCAGAAAGGCAGGCTGCAGTCCGTCGAGGACCACGCAGATGACATTCCGATCTGGGGGCATGCGGTTTCGCCGTTCCGAGCCAATATGCGCAATTTCGCCGCTTCCGCGTCGGCTGATTACTCGACACCGGCATCAAGATGCGGCCGATGCGTCTGGCGATTGTAGAGGCGCCGCACGGCCAACGCCAACGGGCGGCTGGTGGGCGGCAAGTGCCGAGCGGCCGCCTTGGCAGCTGGCTAGTTCCCACCTAGTTCACTGTGCGGGCCGATTGGCCACGAGCTGCCAGCAAATCGCGCAATACGAGCTGTGGAAAGATCCAGGCGTCGCGCGCATACCGCGCCGCCAACCGCCGTGGCTGACTGGCCAATCGATGCAACCATTCCAGGCCACTGGTACGCATCCATACCGGTGCCCGAGAGACGTTCTCGGCCAGAAAATCGATCGTCGCTCCCACACACAAGGCGATCGGGGCCGCGATTTGGCCGCGATACTTGTGTACCCACAACTCTTGCTTCGGGGCACCCAGCCCCACCACCAGTACGTCGGGGCGAGCTGCGGCAACTCGCTGCAGAATCGCCTCGTTTTCCACGCCGTCGTGCTCGAAGCCGAGCGGCGGACTATAGGTTCCCACGACTTCGACCGCCGGCCAACGCCGCGCGATATTGGCCGCTGCCCGCTCGCCGACCCCAGCCGCCGCACCCAATAGGAATACCCGCAGCCTCTGCTCTTCCGGAACGGCCGCAAACACCGCCGGGACCAGATCGCTGCCGGTGACTCTCTCGGGCAGCGCATGGCCTAGCAGCCGCGACGTCCAAACCAGCGGCATCCCGTCGGCCAGCACGAGAGCGGCGCCGTCGTACGCCGCACGCAATGCCGCGTTCCGCTGGAAGAGCACCGCGTGATCGACGTTCGGCGTCACCACGTAGCGGCAACCCGCGTCGGGCTGCCGCACCCAGGCGAGCAATTGCTGCACCGCCTGCTCCATCGTCAGCGAATCGATCGAGATACCGGCCAATCGCACGCGATCGTTCATAGGCCCAAAACTTCCCGATAGACGTGGGCGACCCCTTCGGCCAT
>DATJTR010000296.1:0-2380 GCA_035503215.1 Pirellulales bacterium | reverse complement strand
CGGCCGAGCCGATTGCTTTTGAACATCGATCAGGTCAGCGACGATGCCCCTCTCGAAGTCTCGCTGGTCGACGACGCCGAGCAGCCACTGCCCGGTTTTGAGCCCGTGCGCGTCGCGCAGCCCGGCTTGCGCGTGCCGGTCGTGTTTGCCGAGCCGAATGTGCCGGCCGGCAAAAGGTTCCGAGTCCGCATCCGTTGGCCTGAAGGAGAAGCCAACCCGCGGTTTTATGCCCTGTATTTCCTGGCAAACTAGCGCGCCGAGGACGAGTGAACTTCGCAGCACGCTCCTTTTCGTCCACGACGGTTTGCTGAACCGTATCGCCAATGGCAACGAACCCTACCCGATTTTGCTCGGCGATCCACAATCGATCCTGGTATTGGGCCGTTTCCGCACTGTTGGCCGCCGGGTCGCTGGGCGCTTCCCCGACCGTCGCCCGGGCAGACGTCCGCTTGCCAGCCCTGTTTGCCGATCACATGGTCCTGCAGGCCGACCGACCGGCAAGGGTTTGGGGCTGGGCCGACGCGGACGAAGAAATCGCGGTACGCATCGGCGACCAAACCCACGCCACGCGGGCCGATGCGGCCGGGCGTTGGTCGATCACGCTCGATGCAATTCCTGCCGGCAAGCAGCTCACCCTGGCGGTTGACGGAAAGAATCATCTCGAAGTCGCCGACGTTTTGACTGGTGAGGTATGGGTCGCCTCGGGTCAGTCGAACATGGGCGTGCCGGTCATCCGTTCGACCGGTGGTGTCGAAGCCGCCGCCACGGCCGATTTGCCGGAGATCCGCGTCTTCACCGTCGCTCCGGCTGGCAGCATCGAAGCGGCCGAAGACGTCGTTGGACACTGGGAAGTTTGCACGCCACGCTCCGTCCGCTTTCAAACGGCCGTTGGCTTCTTCTTCGCCCGCATGCTGCACGATCAATTGCGCGTCCCAGTGGGCCTGATTCACGCCTCGGTGGGCGGCACGCCGATCGAAGGTTGGATCGATTCTCAAACGCTGGACACGGTCGAGGCGCTGCGGCCGGCCACGGCCGCGGCCATCGAGCGATGGCAGGCCAAACCGGCCGACGTCGAGCGGTTTCCGGCGCTGCGCGATGCATGGGAAACACGCCACGGTGTCCAGCCGCCGCCGAATCGCGGCTTCGACGCGGGTTTCGCCCGGCCCGACTTCGAAGACAGCGCTTGGCCCATCGCGGCCTTGCCGGCTCGCTGGAACCAAATTGCCGGCGTCCAGTCGGGCGGGGTCTTTTGGCTGCGAAAAGAGGTAAATTTGCCCGCCGACGTAGCAGGCAAGCCCTTCGCGCTGGTACTCAACTATATGCACGATCAATACGACACCACGTATTTCAACGGCGTCGAGATCGGCGACTCAGGCGACCAGCCACCGATGTTCACCTTGTCGGAGCGCCGCTACGAGGTACCCGGCGCACTGGTGCGAGAGGGAAAAAACGTGATCGCCGTGCGGGTCGTGGCCGCCAATCCTCGATCCGACCTGATGGGGCGTGGCGCCCGCGGCGATTACAACCTGCCCATTGCCCAGCAGTTGGTCGGCAACCAATGGCGGTGGCACGTCGAGAGTCTGCTGCCGGCGCTTTCGGCCGACGCACTGAAAACCCGTCCGCGTCCCAATGAGGCGGCACTGCAGAACACTCCCACGATCCTGTATTACGGCAAGATCCACCCCCTCACGCGGTATGCGATCCGCGGCGTCATTTGGTATCAAGGCGAAAGCAATGCCCAGCGCGCGGCCGCCTACCAAGAGTTGTTCGAATTGATGATCGGAGCCTGGCGCCGCCAGTGGAATGAAGGCGATTTTCCCTTCTATTTCGTACAGTTAGCCAATTACCTCGATCCCCCCAGTGACCCGAACGAAGCGAGCAACTGGGCCGCGCTGCGCGAAGCTCAAGCCGCCGTGGCTGCCAAAATGCCCAACGTCGGCATGGCGGTGACGATCGACGTCGGCGATCGCGATAACATTCATCCGGCCAACAAGCGAGATGTTGGCGAGCGATTGGCCCGGCTGGCACTGGCCCGTACTTACGGTCGCCCAGTCGAAGACTCCGGCCCAACGTATCGCGCGATGGAAATCGAAGGCGATCACATTCGTATCCGCTTCGACCACGCCACCGGACTGGCGGCCGATGGTGGCCGACCGCACGGTTTCGCTATCGCGGGCGCGGACCGCAAATTCGTCTGGGCGACGGCACACGTTGACGGCGAATGCGTCGTCGTCAGCGCGCCCGAGGTTCCGCAGCCGCAAGCCGTCCGCTACGCCTGGGCCGACAATCCGGGGCCCGTCAGCTTGCACAATGCCGCCGGTTTGCCCGCCGCACCGTTTCGCACCGACGCCTGGCCACTTGGCGGCGAAGTGACCGCCCG
>DATJTR010000295.1:0-3223 GCA_035503215.1 Pirellulales bacterium | reverse complement strand
CATGTCTTGCGGGCAAAGCCGGGGCTGGCAGTTCTGCTATTCAATGGCGAGGGAGGCGAATTCGCGGCCCACGTGGTCCGGGTCGGCCGTGCGGAGGTCGAGCTGGCGATCGACCAGCGTTTCGATATTGACCGGGAAGCGGCGATACGGATCACGCTCGGCGTGGCCTTGCCCAAGGCGGAACGACAGCGGTGGCTCGTGGAAAAAGCAGTTGAGTTGGGCGTTGCTCGTTTGATTCCACTTCTCGCGCGGCGTTCGGTAGCCCGACCTACCGCCGAAGCGCTGGAGCGGATGCGGCGGAGCGTCATCGAGGCCTCGAAGCAGTGCGGGCGCAATCGGTTGATGGAAATCGAGCTCGGGCAATCGCCAGCCGATTTTTTTCAGGGGGGCGAGCAAAGCGAGCCGCGTTGGCTGGCTCACCCCGGCGGAATTCCACTGCGGACCGCGTTCTCGCAAGCCGGGCAGGGGACGCCAAACGGAATTCGGCTGGCCGTGGGCCCGGAGGGTGGATTTTCCGATGACGAAGTCGCCCAAGCGACGGCTTGTGGCTGGCAGATGGTCGATCTGGGCGAGCGCATTCAGCGAATCGAGACAGCGGCCTGCACGTTGGCGGCCGTCGCCGCGCTGTTGGTCCCACCCAAGGCGGATTGAAGCCCTTGGACAGCGGCCGGATCGGAAATCAATCGGCTTTCTTGGACGAATCGCTCGCCGCGTCGGGTTTCGAATCGGCCTTCTTTTTGTCTCCATCGCCGGCGGCTGCCTTTTCGATCCGCCCCCAGAGTTGGCCACCATGATCGCCGGCACTCCAGGTGCCGGCGTACTGCCCGCGATAGACGAGCACCCGTGCGGTGTAGGTTCCCAAGCCGGGAACCGCCAGGTCGGTGAGGGTGATGACGGGAGTGTCACCGGCCCATTTCACTTCCAGCGGCAGCGGCAGGGTGACGTCGTGCTGGCCATAGACGATGCGAACGTCGAACTTCCATACTTCGTCGTGCAGCTTGGTGACTTTGGAGATCGCATAGCGATCTTCGCTCGGATTTCCGTTTTTCCCATCGACCGAAAAGTGCCCGGCAAGCGTGGCACCCGAAAGGTCGGCGGCGAATTTCTGTTCCAGTTCCGCTTGGGTCGGAGCGGTCGCCGAGGCAGGACTGGCGGCTTTGTCCTTGCCGGCGCTGGGAGCTCGTGGCGATTCGGGTTCGGCGGCCCAGGTTTGGCTGGCGATGGTCAAAAGCACCGCCAGCGTGAAGCCTCGAAATTTCGACGTCATCGATCGGTTCTCCGCGGGGTGGCTGGAGGTGGGCCATTCGTTCCGAGGTCAATTGTCGCAGGAGCCAGCGGCGATCACAAACTTTTCAGAAATTGGACCGCGGCGGCGATTTCGCCTGCGGTCTCGGCCGGCTGTTCGCGAGCAACGACGACGTAGCCGCGAAACGCGTATTCTTCGAGGGCACCAAGCAATTCCGGCAAGTCAACTGCTCCGCGTCCGAGCGGCACCTCGGACGTTTGCCGGCGAGCGAAATCGCGAACCGCATCCCGCGCACGAAATTGCACGACGTAGCGGGCCAGGTCGACGATCGCCTCTGACGGCGAAAACCCGCCGATGAGCAATCCGGCCGGATCGAAGTCGACGCCGAGACTGTGCGCCGGCATCGCGGCCATCAGTCGCGCCAGGTCGGCACCGCTCTCGCTGCCGGTTTGAGCCGCCAAACGGGCGCCGATCCGCTGGCCAAAATCGCCAAGGTCAGACAGCACGCGGGTCAAGGTTTCCCAGGCGGGGCCCTGCGGCTCGGCGGGGACACGGCCCAGTCGATTGACCACGAACTCGGCCCGCAGCCGCGAGGCCATGCTGAGGGCCTCTTTGGTCGCGGCCACGCGGCGATCCAATCCCTCGAGCGTGTCGTAACCACCCCGCGTCGGGAAGGCGATGGCCGAAACCCGCAGATTCAAATCGTCCAGCACGACCTGCAATTCCCGCAATCCCGTCGCCGACAGCTCTTGCGGACGCAATTGGTGACGAGCATCGATTTCGACGGCTTTGGCCCCCGCTTGGGCCGCGGCCACCAGCGCTCGGCGCAGCGGCAAGCGCAGGCTGCTGAGTTGGATGGAGATGTTCAGGGGAGGCACGAAACGGTCCTTCCGGCTGCGCGGGGTGAACGGCCGGCGCGTCGATTCCGTTTTGCCGGCATGTCGATACGGTCTAAATCAGGACACCCGATTTCGGGGATGCGTGGCGAGCAAGGGCTTGGCCACGCGCCGGGTCGTGTCCGCCGCTCGGGCGCTCTCTGCTGCCTCGGTGGGGGATGCGGGATATGCGGCGCCATCGCGGCCGAATCGGTTCGTGCTTTAGCGCCGCGGCCCAGGCGTGGCGTCAACGAGACCAGGGACATGCGGCGGCGGACACGGGTTTTGTCATGAACCTGCTTTGGAGCCTATTGATTCTAGCGGCCAATCAGGCTGCGCCTATCGAATCTCGGCATCCCGAAGCGACCGAGGTGTTTCACTGCGGGTTCGAACGGCAAAACGATGCTGACTACGATTCCTGGCCCGATGGCTGGTCGCGCCGCCGGGGAGCGAAATACCCGCGCTATTTGCGCATCCGCATCGTCGATACTCCCGCCCCGCAAGGCGACTCGGCCCTGCGAGTCGATCTAAACGGCGGCGCGGCGGTCGTTTCCAGCGGTCGCATCGACGTGCAGCCGCTGTTCAGCTACGTGCTGGAGGGCTATCTCCGCACGGAAGGGCTGGTTCACGATCAGGCCTGGTTCTCGGTCACCTTTTTCGACGAGCGCAACGAAGCCATCGACCGCTTCGATTCGGAAAGATTCACGACGGTCGAAACCTGGAGAAAGGTTCGCTTGGGTCCTCTCGCTCCGTCGAGCGAACGGGTGCGGTATGCCGTGATCGCCCTGCACGTCGAGCCCAGCGGCGCAACGGCCGACCTGAAAGGGACGGCGCTGTTCGACGACATCTGGTTCGCCCGACTACCGCGAATGAATCTGGCGTCGGGCAGTCCCTACAACATCTTTACCGATCCGAACGAGTTGGAAATCACCTGCGAGATTTCCGGGAGCTTCGATCGCGCGCCGAAGATGCATTTCGATTTGATCGACCTGTCGACGCTGAGCGAGGAATCGACCGTGGTTCGCTCGGCCGACTTGGTGGTGACGGCCAAAACCCAGCACGCGCAGCAAGGATTGAAAGCGCCTGGGACGGAGCGCGGCGG
>DATJTR010000294.1:0-6914 GCA_035503215.1 Pirellulales bacterium | reverse complement strand
GCGGAGCGGCGGCCGGCCGTGCCGGTGGCCTTGTGGATTGCCCGGCAGGTGGCCGAGGCGCTCGAGGCCCTCAGCGCCGCTGGCTGGATGCACTCGGACGTCAAGCCGAGCAACATCCGCGTTTCCACGGCCGGCCATGCCACGCTCGTCGACTTGGGTTCGGCCCAGCGGCATGGCGAACAGCGCTCGCTGGCCGACCGGCCGGTCGTCGGCACCTTGGCCTACATGGCACCTGAAATGCTGTTGTCTTCGATTGCGGCCGACGTCCGCAGCGACATCTACAGTCTGGGAATCACCCTCTACGAGCTGCTCACCGGCCGGTTGCCGTTTGCGACCGACGATAAGCGCCGACTGGTGCTCGACCACCGGCAAGAGCTGCCGAGTGACTTGCGTTTGGCCGCGCCGCAATTGCCGACTCACGTGGCCCGGCTCGTGCGCCAGATGCTGGCCAAGCAACCTTTGCGCCGGCCGCAAACGCCACGCGAATTGATCGACCGCCTGGTGCGCCTGGAAATCGACACCTTCGCCGAGCGCATGCCGCTGTAGGGGGTGGCACGCCCAGCATGGGCGTGGATCCAGCGAAGTTGCCCGGGCCTCGCGCTGCGGGGCTACAGAATCAGCATCGCGTCGCCGTAGCTGTAGAAGCGGTATTCTTGCTGAATCGCTTCTTCGTAAGCGCGGCGCATCAGCGCGTCGCCGCCGAACGTGCGGACGAGCACGAGCAGCGTCGTCCGCGGCAGATGAAAATTCGTCAGCATTCCGTCCACGGCGTGAAACGCGTGGCCGGGCCGGATGAAGAGCCGCGTTTCGCCTTCCCAGGGGGCGAGTGTGCCGCCGGATGCCGCGGTTTCCAGCACGCGCACGCTCGTAGTGCCGACGGCGATGACCCTTCCCCCCGCCTGGCGTCGCTCTGTCAGGCGGGCGACCGCCGCCTGGTCGATCTGGCCCCATTCAGCGTGCATCGGATGCTCGGCCAGCGACGTCACGCTGATCGGCCGAAACGTGTCGAGCCCGACGTGGAGCGTTACTTTCACCAACTCGACTCCCACGGCTTCGAGCTGCTTCAGCAAATCGGCCGTGAAGTGCAGCCCGGCGGTCGGCGCCGCCACGGCCCCCGGCTTGCGGGCGAACACGGTTTGATACCGCTCGCGGTCAGCAGCCACCATTTCGCCCGAGCGAATGTAGTGAGGCAGGGGAACGCGCCCGGCCAATTCCAACAGCTCCAAATCGCTCCGCGGCGGATCGCCCGGCCGCGGAATCGGTCGCACCAGCCACACCCCTCCCTCGCCCTTCGAAACGAGCTCCAGGGCCAGGCTGTCCGGTCCCCGCTCGCTGGCCAGCTCGATCCGCTCGCCGGCGAACAGTTTGCCTCGCGCCTTGCACAGCAGTCGCCACATGCCGTGGCCGTCGGCCGTGAGAAACAAGCCTTCCCAATGTCCCCCGGTCGATTTCCGCCGGCCGACCAACCGGGCCGGGACCACGCGCGTTTCGTTCAGCACCAGCGCATCGCCGGCTTTGAGCAACAGCGGCAAATCACGGACATGCTCGTGAGCGATCGTGCCGTTCTTCCGCTCGACGACCATCAGGCGGGCGTCGGCCCGGTTCACGGTCGGCTGCTGAGCGATCAAGTGCTTGGGCAGCGGATAATCGTAATCGTCGATTTCGGACATACAGGCTCAGGCATCGGGTGCGTAGCGGCGAATCCCCAGAGCCTACCAAGCGGATGCCCGTTTGGTCGCCGGCAAATCGGCCGAACGGCGGCGTCTTGCGGGCTCCGACTCCTTCCGGCACGAACGCACTGGCACGCGCAGCGGCGCGCCGGGCGATGGCCAAGCTCAAACAGCAGGAAAACGCCTGATTTCACGGCATATTTCGCCGCCAGCGGCCATTCGCACTTGTTGCCGCTGGCGGGGGATGGCTACAGACACCTGAACAGAATTATCGTAGCTGCGAAAAAAACTTTTGACCGACTTCGGCTGACCGAACCCCGCTGCTGCGTTAGACCTGCGCTCGGCGTGAGTGGCGGGCTGTGGAAAGTCACGCGATTCGATGCTTGACGATCTTCGACCGGACGGTATGTTTGGGGCCTTGTGGGGCGAAATGGGGGCTAGTGGTGATGGTCGATGCTGCTCACGGGGACCTATTCTCGAGCGATCGACGACAAGCTCCGCATCGCCTTTCCCAAACCTTTCCGCGACCGTCTCTCCCATTCGCCGGGCGGCCCGTTGTATGTCGCGCCCGGGACCGACGGATCGCTAGCCGTCTACAGTGAGGAGACCTTTGCTCAACTGGCCGAGCGGCTGGCCCAGGCCTCGCCGACCGCGGCCGACGTGCGGGCGTTCGGCCGACTGTTCTTCGCCGCCGCCCAAGCCCTGGAGCTCGACAGCCAGGGCCGCATCCGACTGCCCGCCGAGTTGGCCGAGTGGGCCGGACTCGGCAAGGAGGTGATGTTGCTCGGCGTGCAAGACCACGTGGAGTTGTGGGACCGTGCCCGTTGGCAGAACTATCTGGCCGAGAAACAGGCCCGCTACGACGAGATTGCCGAGCGAGCCTTCCAGCCGCCTGGAAATTGAGAAGACGAAGTTGCCACTCCGAATTTGAAAGTCGCCTGTTTTCGTTCGCCCCGGCCGGCTCGCACCAGCGGCGCCGGGCGGAGCCAAATCACTCAAGAAATCAGCCCAAAACGAAGTTGTCCTCCGGTCGTTCGCCTTGCGAGGTCTAGAGTTCAGCGATCAGTCTGCGGCCACTGACTGATTGGCTGGAAGGCCCGGACAGGGAAGCAATGAGGTTTCTCCTGTTGCGAACAGCACTCGCCCGATCGGCGGCCGTCACGAGCGGTCCGTGGGTTCGGTGAGCGCAAGTCTCCAACCTTGCGTGGGCGCATGGAAGCGCCCGAGGTCGGGGACGTTTTTCATCACGGCGCCGTTTCTTGTGCGCCGAACGGCATCAGCGCCGAATCCAACCGCCGGGGACTGTCCCGATTTTGCGCAGCGAAATGGGACTGTCCCCTTCCCCCCGATCGCGCCACTCCAGCCCTCGAACCCAACGGGTGTCCGCTGCGCGTCGAAATCTCGAAGCCCACGCGGCGACCTGCTATTCTGGCGGGCATGCCCCTCGTTCCTCGCGTCCATGTCTCGGTTCTCGCTGCCGAAGTTCTCCACTGGCTCGATCCGCGGCCGGGACAAACCCTGGTCGACGGCACGCTAGGGGCCGGCGGCCACGCCCGGGCCCTGGCCGAGCGCGTTGGCCCCGCGGGCCGAGTGATCGCGCTCGATCGCGACGCGGCGGCCCTGGCCGCGGCCGAAGCGAATCTGGCCGGGCAGCCGATCGCCATTGCCCAGGCCAATTTCTGCGATCTGGCCGACGTGCTGGCCGAAGTGGGCCTAAAGACCGTCGATGGCATTCTGCTCGATCTCGGCTTGTCGAGTGACCAACTTGCCGACGAGGCACGCGGCTTCAGCTTCGACTCCGACGGCGAGCTCGACCTGCGTTTCGACACCACGGCGGGCGAACCCGCCTGGCGGCTGCTTCAGCGGCTCGAAGCCGACGAGCTAGCCGATATCGTTTTTCGCTTGGGCGAAGAGCGGCACAGCCGGCGGATCGCCCGGCGGATCGTCGAGCAGCGTGCCGCCAGTCCGATCCGCACCGCGCGCGAATTGGCCGAGTTGGTTCGCCGCTCAGTCCCGCGCACGGCCGACACGCGGCGGATCGACGCGGCCACGCGCACGTTTCAAGCTTTGCGGATCGCGGTCAACGGCGAGCTGGAATCGCTGCGGCTGGCGCTGGCGCGGTTTCCCGCTTTGCTCAGTCCCGGCGGCCGGCTAGCGATCATCAGCTTTCATTCGCTGGAGGACCGGCTGGTGAAGGAGGCGTTTCGCGACGACCCGCGGCTCGAGCCCTTGACGAAAAAGCCCGTTCGCCCCGGCGAGGCCGAAATCGCCCAGAATCCGCGGGCCCGCAGCGCTCGGCTCCGGGTCGCCCGCCGCGCCATCGGCCCGGCCGCTGCCGGCTAGTTGCTACCTGTGGGCCGAGCAATGCGCCCACAGCCTGCTAGCCCCCTGCGAACTGCCCTATCGCGGCCTGTGCCGTTTTGGTACTTACGCCCCCCAATCGTCTGCCAATCTCGGCGCGCTCTCCGCTTGCGCGCACATTTCCTCGATATCGTGGAATGCCGTCGATGAAACGACTTTTGCTCCGCATGACGCTGTTGTCCATGGTGGTCGGCTTAGGCACGGTCGTCGTGTACGAAGCTCAGCGCCGGCTGTATCCGCCGGAAACGCCCGCGGAAGAAGCGCCGCCCGTGGTCGATCTGGAGCCGACGCCGATTCCGCTGGCGGCCAACGAACCGGGCACGGCCATGACCGATCCCTACGCCGCCGCGCCGCCGGTCGATGCCGGCTATCCGCCGGCCGCCGACGCCCAGCCGATCGCCTCCTATCCGCCGCAAGATTTCGCTCCCCCCCCTCGCGAAAACAGGGCCGGTTTCGAACAACCCTCGGCCGATCCGGGCTCGCCGGCCGGCGCGTATCCGCCCGCCGCCGACAACGAGCCGGGCCGCTTGATGCAAGCCAGCGGCGGCGAACCGCTCGCCCCCGATGCCGGCCCTCCGAATCAGTTCGCCGACATGGCCGCCGATCCCCAAGCGACCGATCCCCAGTCGGCCGATGCGAACGCGCCGGACAACTGGCAAGAGAATTTCTCACCCCCCTCGGCCGCGGCGCAGGGCAACTACCGCACCGCTCCGCCGACCCGCGGCACTCCGGCCTACGATCCCTCGCAGGCCGATGGCATGCCGGCGCCGCGCGGCGTCGGCCGGCCGGGCGAGCCGCAGCTCGAAGGGGCCCAGGCCCCGAGTTTGACGATCGAGAAAAAAGCCCCCGGCGAAATCCAGGTCGGCAAGCCCGCGGTGTTCACCATCACGGTACGCAACGCAGGGCAAGTCGCCGCGCAAGGGGTCGAAGTTCACGACCTCGTTCCGCAAGGGACCGAATTGGTCGGCACGAATCCGCAGGCGATGCAAAGCCCGGAAGGCGAGCTCATTTGGCAGCTCGGCACGCTCAAACCCGGCAGCGAAACCACGGTGCAGATGCAGTTGATGCCGCTCACCGAAGGCGAGATCGGCAGCGTGGCCACACTGCACTTCCAGGCCGGCGCATCGGTGCGCACCAAGGCCACGAAGCCGCAATTGGCGATCGACGTGCGGGCGCCATCGCGCGTGATGGCCGGCAGCGACGTGACGCTGAAGATCAAAATCTCGAATCCCGGCAGCGGTGCGGCCGCGGGCGTGGTGGTTACCGAAATGGTCCCGCCGAATCTCAGCCATCCGGGCGGCACGGAACTGGAGTTCGAAATCGGCTTGCTCAAGCCGGGCGAATCGCGCGAAGTGGAGCTGGCGCTCAAGGCCGTTCGTCCCGGCCCGGTCACGAACGTGATTGCCGCCCGCGGCGAAGCCAACGTCACCGCCGAAGGACAGGCCCAGTTCGAAGTCGTGGCCCCGGAACTCAAGGTGGCCATGTCCGGCCCTAAACGCCGCTACCTGGAACGCAGCGCCGTTTACACCATCGCCATTTCCAACCCAGGCACGGCCCCGGCCAAAGACATCGACCTGGCCGTCAACCTGCCCAAGGGCTTGAAATTCGTCGAGGCCAATAACGCCGGCCAATTCGACGCGGCCAAGGGCACCGTCTTTTGGAGCCTGGAGCAATTGCCGGCCGGCGAAACCGGCACCGTCACCCTGACCACGCTGCCCACCGAGCCGGGCGAGTTGCACCTGCAGATCGCCGCCACGGCCAAGGGCAATCTGAACGACAAGATCGACGAGGCCGTATTCGTCGAAGGGATCGCGGCCATCATGTTCGAAGTCGCCGACGTGAACGACCCGGTCGAAGTCGGCGGCGAAACGACCTACGAAGTCCGCGTGGTCAATCAAGGCTCAAAAGCCTCGAGCAACGTGCGGCTCGTGCTGCTCTTGCCCCCCGAGCTGCAAGCCATCGGCGCCGAAGGCCCGACGGGCCACGCCATCGACGGCCAGCGGGTGCTATTCGAGCCACTCGTTCAGCTCGCCCCCAAGGCCGATACCACCTACAGCGTGAAGGTGAAGGCCGGCGCCGTGGGCGACCTGCGCTTGCGCGTGCAGGTGATGACCGACGAAATGCGTTCGCCGGTGACCAAGGAAGAAAGCACGCACGTCTACGCCGACCAGTAAAAAGGGGGCGTTTTTACGCGCTGGGGACTGTCTCGATCGGTTCCGCGCGGCGTGCGGCCGCCTCACGGACAAAGCTCGTCCGATGTATAGAGCAGTTCGAGGAAGTCGGACAAGGTCGGCGCGATCTCTTCCTGCGCGTTCGCTTCCATGACGATGAACGGCACCCGGATGACCGACCATGGGACACGCCCAACGTCAAAGCCGTACGCTTCCCCTCCGCCGCTAGAACCGATCAACAAGACGTTGGTGAGGTACTTCGCAACCTCGTACTCGACGTTGATGCTTTCGAGGTCCTCAACTCTCCAGAGCATTAGGTAGCTCTCCCCGACAAAACCCTCGCCACCGTTTGCCTCAGCAAGAAACAGGCGGTAATCCGGCGGAAGAGACAGGCCGGTCGAGGCTTCGAGCGCACCAATTGCTGCATCCGTCGCTGGCGCATTCTTCGCGAACTTCTTCAGCAGCTCCGACTGTTCCGTCATTCCTGAGAACCTTAAGCCCAATCTGCGCCAATCCAGGGGTCGCGAGTCTAGCGTCTTGCCGCTAATTCCCGTCCGGCTTCGGCGGCGCGGGTTTGCTCTGCGGCTTGGTCGTCGTCGGCCGGGTGGTGGCTGCCTTGGATTTCGGCGTGGTCTTGCCCTGCTTCGATTTGTCGGGCGCGGTCGTGGCCGGCGCTGGCGACTTGGCTGGTTCCTTGGCGATCGGTTTTTGG
>DATJTR010000293.1:0-3074 GCA_035503215.1 Pirellulales bacterium | reverse complement strand
ATTGCTGACGAACCATCCGGTCAGACGAAAAGGCAGCCTCCGAGGGCCTGTCGCCATGTCGGCAAAGGCTTGCAAGACGCAGGCACGCTCGCTCACCAGGGCCGCACGCGCGCCGGCGACAAGATTCTGTCGACCTAGCTCTTCCTCAACTGCAACATGGGCGGCGTGCGGTAGCGGGCCGGCGCCGAGCACCGCGGCGGTGTGCGTGATTGCGTAGCCGCGCTGCGCTAGGCAGATCAACTCGCCGACGATCGCCGGATTGCGGTCGTAGAAGCGAGCCAGGCGGAACATGGCGAGACAAGTTTCGAAAGCCTCCGAGGCCTGACCTTCAGCGAGTTGAACCATGACGCGGAAGCCGAGCACGTGGAATACGTTGCGAGCACCTCGAATGCGCCCAAACGGATCTTCGACGAACGGGTCCGGATCGTTGTGGAAATCGATCTGGGGAATGTAATCGGGACAATTCGCCGCTTGGATGAGCAGCGGCACGGCTTCGGGATGCGCCGCAAACGCGGCCCGCATTTCGGCCAGTAGGCTGGCCGAAGGCCGACCATCGAGGAACGCTGTCTGCTCGGCCAGCGGGGAGGCCTCGTCCGCAGCGTTGACCTGGGCGACGATCGCTTGAACGTCAGTCTCGGCCCGGAGCAGATACGTTTCGGCGTTTTGCTCGGCCGGAATCGGGGGCGGAGCCAGGTCGGCTAGCGAGGTTGGCTCGCCTGCGGCACGGAGGGCCCCCATCTTTACGTTCAGCCGCGACGAGGCCCTCCAGAACCAGACGGCGTTGATGATGAGCAGCATGCCGACGATGCCGAGCAACGCCAGCAGGCCCCATTTCAAGATGCGGAAGAGGCGCTTCATAGCGATTCCGGGATGCGGCCTTGGGATAATTCGTTGAGCAGACGCCGATAACGCTCGTCACCGTAGAGCGAGGGTAAATATGCAGACGACCGACTGCCCGCGACGCTCCGTGGTGATCGTGCTTGCGGGGAGCTCACCAGTTTGCGCTGGCCCTCTGGACGCTGCTGGGTGGCAACGCTCGGCTTGTCTTGACCGTCCGTCGGCCAGGTGTGATCGGACGCGGCCAGCCACACGTTCAGCCCCAGGCCGACCAGAAAACTGGCCGCTGCCGACCACTCGAGCATGCGCGACCATCGCGGCGCGCGGCGGGCCAGTTCGGCGTCGACCGCCGCCAGGACGCGGGCCCGGAATTCCGCGGGCGCTCCGCGAGGAGCGTACTGCTCGAATGCTTCCGGTAGTTCGTCGCTCATGTGATTTTCTCGCCCAGCCAGGTGCGGAGTTTTGCCAAGGCATCGCGGTAGCGCGTGGCCACGGTGCCGGGGGGCGCGGCGGTGACGGCGGCGATTTCAGCCAAAGTCAGGCCGGCATAGGTTTTCAGTTCCACGACTTCACGCTGTTCGGCCGGCAGCCGAGCCAGGGCCGCAGCGAGCATTTCGGCCGCCTCGCGGCGCTCGGCACGAAGCCCTACGGCTGCTGGCTCATCGGCCAGGCAGAAGAGCGCATCGGCGTCCAGCTCCGCGGGGCGCTCACGCCCGCGTCGAGCGAGCAACCGCAGCGCCTCGTGCCGGGCGATCGAGAGGATGTAGGCGTCCAGGTTTTCGACGTGGGCCAACTTGCCGCGATGGCGGGCCAGGCGGACGAACGTTTCCTGCAACACGTCGTCGGCGTCCGACCGCGAGACCAGCCGCACGACGAGGAAGTGGTGCAAGCGATCGGCGCAGCGGTCATACAGCTCGGCGAATGCCGCCGGCTCGCCGCGTGCCAGTCGCTCGCCCAGGGAAGCCAAAACGTTTCTCCCGCCCGTGATCCCTACAGCATAGACCCGCGAAGCCAGCGATTTTATTGGCCGGCGTGGCAAAGGGCTGGAAAAAAGCGGCAGCTTCTCGGACACGTCGGTACCGCCGGGGCGCTCGATCCACCGGTCGAAAGCGACCCTCTGGCGCGGCTGTGCGGGCAGTAGCGGCCGATCCACATGCTAGGGTTGTGTGGCGGGCGATGCGGGCTGCAAAGGGGCGGCCGTGGGCCGGCCTCCAGAACGAGACACGCCGAGATTGCCCATGGAATCTGCCCTGTTGGATCCCCCCGCCGAGCACGAGACGGGCGGGCCTCACGCCAGTCCGCCGACGCCCAAGGTCTGCCGGTTGGCCCTGAAGCTCGACGGTCGCTGGGCGCAGTGCGTGCTGATGGTGGTCTATGGCCTGACGACGCTGCTCAGTGCGTTGCTGTTGTTCGAAGTGCAGCCGATCGTGTCGAAGGCCATCCTGCCTTGGTTCGGCGGCAGCCCGGCGGTGTGGACCACCTGCATGGTCTTTTTTCAGACCTTGCTGTTTGGCGGCTATGCCTACGCCCATTTGAGCCAGCAATTCTTGCGGCCGCGGCGGCAGGCGATGCTGCACCTGGCCCTGCTGACCGCGGCGATGCTGCTATTGCCGATCGCCCCCGACGGAGCATGGAAGAACGGGGCCGATGCGGCGCCGACCTGGCGGATTCTGTGCTTACTCACCGCGACGGTCGGCCTGCCGTATTTCGTGCTCTCTTCGACGGGCCCGCTAGTGCAGGCCTGGTTCTGCCGGTCGCTGGCCGGCCGCTCGCCGTATCGCTTGTACGCCCTGTCGAACTTCGGGTCGCTGCTGGCGCTGGTCGCCTATCCGTTTTATGTCGAGCCGCGGTTTGCCGTGGCCGATCAAGCGGCACTGTGGGCCTTGGGATTCGTCACCTTCGCGCTGTTGTGCGGGGCTGGCGCGGCGGCCACGGGACTGGCGCGGATTTCGGGAACCGCCGGAGCGAGCGAACCGGCGGACGATCGAGTCGCGACCGCACGGCCGACGTGGCAGGACCGCGCGGCCTGGATCGGGCTGCCGGCCTTGGCGTCGCTGGCGCTGCTGGCCACGACGAACCATGTTTGCCAGGACGTGGCGGTGATTCCGTTCTTGTGGGTGGCGCCGCTGGGGCTGTATCTCGTTTCGTTCATCATCACGTTCGACCATCCGCGCTGGTATTGGCGGCGGACGTATGCCGCTCTGGCGCTGGCCAGCCTGATCGGCGTGATCGTGGTC
>DATJTR010000292.1:0-6680 GCA_035503215.1 Pirellulales bacterium | reverse complement strand
CGCGCATGTGCGCGATTTCGCCGGCTTCGACATCGAGTTCGACAACTACGGCAGCACCGACAGCTCGGAGAATCGGGCGCTATGTGCCGAGTTTTGGGCTGCGCTGCGGCAGGCGGGATTGGTCAGCCAGCGCGACGTCGTGCAGCTCTACGACCCGACGGCCGGCGTGTTTCTGGCCGATCGCTTCGTGAAGGGGACGTGTCCCAAATGCGGCTCGCCCGATCAATACGGCGACAGTTGCGAGAAATGCCAATCGACTTATAGCCCGACCGACTTGAAGAATCCCGTCAGCACGATCTCAGGAGCGACGCCCGAGATTCGCACCGCCGCGCATCTCTTCGTGAACATCGAGCAGTTGCACGGCTTTCTCGACCAGTGGACGCAAAGCGGAGAGCATCTGCAGAGCGAAGTGGCCAACTATCTACGCGGCCATTTTTTGAACGAGCCCTTGCGCGATTGGGACGTGTCGCGACCGGCGCCGTACTTCGGTTTCGAGATCCCCGACAGCCCAGGCAACTTCTGGTACGTCTGGTTCGACGCGCCGATCGGCTACATCGCCTCGACCGGACAGTGGTGCGATCGAAACAAGCAGAAACTGGCCGACTGGTGGAAGAGCCCCGCCACCGAGGTGCATCACTTCATCGGCAAGGACATTACTTATTTCCACACGCTGTTTTGGCCGGCAATGCTCAAAACGGCGGGCTTCAGCCTGCCAACCAAGGTCCATATTCACGGCTTTTTGACCGTCGACGGCGAGAAAATGTCGAAGTCAAAAGGGACCTTCGTCCGCGCTGCGACCTACCTCAAGCATCTCAAGCCCGGCTATCTGCGATACTATTACGCCTCGAAGCTGAGCAACGGCGTCGACGACCTGGATCTCAACCGCGACGAGTTCGTGCTCAAGGTCAACTCCGATCTGGTCGGCAAGGTGGTGAATCTGGCCAGCCGCACGGCCAAGTTCGTCCGTTCGATCGGGCTCTCGGAGCGACTGGTCGACGAGGGGGGCCTGTTCGCCGCCGCAGCCGCGGCGGGAGAAGAGATCGCGGCCTGCTACGAAGCCTGTGACTACGCCCGGGCCATGCGCACGATCATGCTGTTGGCCGACAAGGCGAATGCGTTGGTTGCCGAGCGAGCGCCCTGGGAGATCGCCAAGCAACTAGGCCGCGCGGCCGAATTGCAAGAGGTCTCGACGCTGGCCTTGAATCTGTTCCGCCAACTCGTCGTCTACCTGTCGCCGGTGCTGCCCAGCTTGCGGGCCCAGACCGACGCGCTGTTCGGGGTGCCAATCCTTCATTGGCTTGATGCCGCGAAACCGCTCTTGGGCACGCCGATAAGCGAGTTCGCCCACATGATGCAGCGTTTGGACGCCGGGCAGGTCGAATCCATGATTAACGAAAGCAAAGAGGAGGTTCCCGTGAACCAATCCCCGTCCGAAGTTCCAGCGGCCGCCGTCGATGGTCCCGAAACCCTGGCCGCCGAGCCGCTGCTGGCCGAGCGGATTACGATCGATGACTTTACGAAGATCGATCTGCGCGTGGCCCGCGTGATTGCCGCCGAAGAAGTGCCGAAGGCCAAGAAGCTCGTGAAGCTGACCCTCGGACTGGGGGGTGACGAACGGCGCACCGTGTTCGCCGGCATCAAAAGCGCGTACGAACCGGCGCAGCTTGTCGGTCGCCTGGTCGTTGTCGTGGCCAATTTGGAGCCGAGACAAATGACCTTCGGGCTAAGCGAGGGAATGGTCGTGGCCGCCGGTGCCGGCGGTAGCGAAATCTTCTTGCTGGCTCCTGATTCCGGCGCCAAGCCGGGACATCGCGTGCATTAGGCGAAGCGTCCCGGCTGGCTTCGAGAAGTCGTTCGGACGAGCGCCGGCACTCATGCTGGCTCAGCGATAGGGAGTCCACGCCGGTCGCCGCGTGACCGCCGCTGGACGCCTCTCCTCGGGCGTCTTGGCCGGAGGATCGGCTGCGTCGGGCGCGCTTTCTTCGCCCAGTTCGACGGCCGGCAGGCCGGAATCCTCCGGTTCGGCATCAGCGGCGCCGAAGCGAGGTGCCTCGCCGGTGCGCGTGCCGCGATCCGTGCCGATTCCCAGCAGCCGGCGTAACGGCCGACCGCTTTGAGCGGTCGTGCCGGCCGCGCGCCCATCGTCGCCGCGAACCACCTCGTCGGTAATGACGGGCGCGCGCCAGCGATTGGCCTGACTCCCCCCGGACGGATTGACGCGAATCGTCATCTCGGCCAGCAGCTTGCGGCCGTCGGGCGTGACGTAACGCACGAACAAGTCAAGCTTCTTATTTTGTGGCACGGCGTCGGGCCAGGGCAGCTCGAACTCAAAGCCACGACCCAGCTTGCCCGAGCGATGGAACTGTTCGAACGCTTCCTTGGCTGCGAAGTCCCAGCGGGCAATGCGAGCTTGAGGACCGGTCCTCTCGGGATCGACCAGCGCGATCGACACATCGCCTGGCTCGGCCACCATTTCGCCCCGCGCGTTGCGCGGCTCGAACACGACGAGAATTCCTTCGTCGGCGCCCTTGCCCTGGTGATTCACGCCGCCGGTCAATTGCTTGTTGAGCACGATGCGGGCGATTCGCCGATCGTTCGGCTCCGGCCGATTCGCGCCGCTGGGATTCTCGGACGGAGGGATGAACTCTTCGCCTGGCTCGACCGTCGGCAATGCCGGCGCGTCCTGTGGCCCCGAGGGCGTCGCACGCGATCCGCCCCGATCGGAGGGCAGGTCGATGATCGGCACGTTCGATGAACCGCCGGGAGACAGATCACCGCCGGTGGCCCCGCCGCGTTTGAGAGTTTGGTTTTCGCGGCGGACGCTCTCCAGCTCGGCCTCGCATTGATCGAGGGCGGCTTCGAGCTCGTAGATTTGATCTTCCTGGCAGCGCAGGTCGCGCTCCAGCAATTCTTGATTGTTCTTGCCGCTCCGGCAGCCTGCCAGATAAAGCCCGCACACAGCCAACAGCAGAATTCGCCGCGTTTTCATGTCAGCCTCATGCGACACGTTGTGGTTCGCTCGCTGGTCCCTGCGAGCGCCGGCCTGCCGCTCCATCCTGGAGCGGAAAGACCGGATGTTCAAGCTCTCTGCAGCGCCGGCCCCTGCGGAGCCAACGCTGCCATTCGGCCACCGGCGGCGCGGGATTCCGCCGTTGCCGATTCGTTCGTTCGAGATGTGTTGTGCTGCGAGTTGTCGATCAGACGGTTACTTGCCGGCCGAGTTACTTTTCGGCCGCCGGGGCTTGC
This sequence comes from Pirellulales bacterium, assembly GCA_035503215.1. GTDB lineage: Bacteria > Planctomycetota > Planctomycetia > Pirellulales > PALSA-1355 > DATJTR01. The sequence continues at coordinate 3,434 of DATJTR010000292.1, read as the reverse complement.
TTGCCGTTTGGAATCGTTTCCATGTGGTCGATGACCTGGTCGATCAGCTTGTATGCCAACGCTTCCTCGGCCGCCATGAAGCGATCGCGGTCGGTATCGCGCTCAATCTGTTCGAGCGGATGGCCGGTGTGCTTGATCAAGATGTGGTTCAGCTTATGCTTGATCTTCTTGAATTCCTTGACGTGGATCAGAATGTCTTCCGCGGTTCCTTCCATGCCAGCCAGGGGCTGGTGAATCATGATCCGCGAGTTGGGCAAGGCATTGCGTTTGCCCTTGGTGCCTGCAGTCAGCAGCACCGCGCCCATCGACGCCGCCTGACCGATGCAATACGTGGCCACGTCGCAAGTGACGAATTGCATCGTGTCGTAAATCGCCAGGCCGGCGCTCACGCTGCCGCCGGGCGAATTGACGTACAGGTGGATGTCGGCTTTGGGATCGTCGGATTGCAGAAAGAGCATTTGGGCGACGATCGAGTTGGCGACTTCATCGTTGATGCTCGAGCCGAGAAAGATGATGCGATCTTTCAGCAGCCGGCTGTAGATGTCCATCGCCCGCTCTTCGCGGCCGCTCTTCTCGATGACATAAGGGATCAGAGGCATAAGATGTCTCGAACTTGCTCGCTAGGCAGTGCTGTGTTTTCCGGTGCCGCCAGTTGTCGGCTGCGAATCGTCAGCTCTTGTCGTCGTCGGCTTCGGCGTCCGCGGCCGGCTTGCTGAGGATTTCATCGACCAGGCTGTACTCTTTGGCTTCGACCGCGCTCATGTAATAGTCGCGGTTGGTGTCCTTGGCGATCCGCTCAATCGGCTGGCCGGTATGCTCGGCCAGAATGCGGTTCAACACCTCGCGGGTTTTGAGGATTTCGTCCGCTTGGATCTCGATGTCCGACACCTGGCCGCCCACCTGCCCATAGGGCTGGTGAATCATGACCTTGGCGTGCGGCAAGGCAAACCGTTTTCCCTTGGTGCCGCCGGCCAACAGCACTGCGCCCCCGCTGGCCGCCAGGCCGACGCAATAGGTGGCCACCGGGCAGGTGCAAATCTGCATCGTATCGTAGATGGCCAAGGTGGCACTGACGCTGCCGCCGGGCGAATTGATGTAGAAATTGATCGGCTTGCGGCGGTTTTCGCTCTGCAAATACAGCAGCTTCATCACCAACTCGTTGGCGTTGCCGTCGTGGATCTCGCCCTGGAGCAGGATGATCCGATTCTCCAGCAGCAAATCACCCAAGGTCATTTGCCGCTGGCGTTGATAATCGCGATAGGAGGACATAAGCGTTGGTTCCTCGGCCACATTCCGGGCCGCGCGGTGTCGAGTCGTGCTTTGGAGTTCGTCGATCCGTCGGTCGCGCGGAGAGCGCGAATTTCGAAGTTCGTGCTCCCCGTTTTCCTGTCAGCGTCGCGGGTTGGAATCCGCTATTTCAGCAATGGACTATTTCTTCAATTGACCCGGAGTCGCTTCCGGCTCGTTGGGATGTTTGGCTTCGGGAATGCTCGATTCCTCTTCGCCGCCCCCCGCCGCCGAATCGACGGCTTCGGTTTCGACGCCAGGCGGTTTGTAGGGAACGTCCTTGAACTTGGCATGCTCCAGCACCAGATCGAGGACCTTGCCCTCGACGATTTGGTTGCGCAGTGCATCCATCATGCCCGCTTTGTCGAGTCGCGCACGTACGCGGCGAGGACTTTGTCCTTCGTGTTTCGCGATCAGCGCGATTTCCTTTTCGTAATCGTCGGCATCGGCATCGATCTTTTCTTCCTCGGCAATTCGCTCGAGGATGAAGTGTTCCTTCAATGCCCGGGCCGTGGAGACCGCGCTGTTCTGGCGAATCTCGTTTTCGTGCGCCCGGATCTCGGCCTCACCGAAACCATTGCGCTGCAATTCCAACACCGCCCGCTCCAGCTCGCGACGGCTTTGACGCCGGAGCAGGTCGGGGGGGAGATCCCAATTGGCCGAGGCGGTCAGCGCCGCCGTGACTTGCTTGCGGGCCGCCTGCTGCTGCTGGTAGCGCAGTTGATCTTCCAAGTGACCACGAATTCCTTGCCGCAGGTCGGCCATGTCCTGGAAATCGCACGAGCGGGCGAATTCGTCGTTCAGCTCCGGCAGCTTCAACTTCTTGACTTCCAACACCTGGAAGACGGCGCTCACCGTCTTGCCGCGCAGCGCCTCGTTCGGAGCGTCGTTGGTCAGCTTGGCCTCCAGCGTCCGCGTTTCGCCGGCTTTGACTCCCTTCATTTGCTTGTCGAACTTCTCGATATTGCCGTCGCGGAAGCTTAGCGTCGGACGCAGTCGAAGCGTCTCTTCTTCCTTCCCCTCGAGCAGCGTTTCGTCGCCATTCTTGAATGCCAGCTTGCAAACGATGTAGTCCCCGGGCTCGGCCGCTCCCGAGTAGGGGACCAATTGACCCCGATTGGTGAGCAGGATATCGAGCCGCTGATCCACGTCCGCATCGGTGAAGTCGCGGACCGGACGTTCGATGCTCAGCCCCTTCCAGTTCGGCAGATCGAATTCTGGACGAACTTCGATATTGAATTCGAACTTGAGCGGCCCGTCGTCGGGCATCTCGACCGCGCTGGGGTCGAACTCGGGCTCGCTGATCGCCACGAAGTCTTCCGACTCGGTGATTTGCGTCATGCTGTCGAGCAGCAGCGAACCGCGCACCTGGTCGGCCATGTCTTTGCGATAGCGATGTTCGATCAACTTACGCGGCGCGCGTCCCGGACGAAAACCCGGAATCTGGGCCGTCTCCATCATGTCGCTGAAGGCGCGGTCGTAATAGCGTTCGATGTCTTCGCGCGGAACCGTAACGGTGATGTGCCGCTCGCAGGCCGACGGTTTCTTAACGTCGATCACCAGATTCAGTTTTTCGGGCGCTTCGTCCGCGCCGTCTTCGGCAAGCGTGCTTGCGCCCGCTTCGGCTTGGGCCTCCTCGCCCAACTTGTCTTCCTTGCTGCGTCGTGAATGCTCGGCCATGATTGACGTTCTTCAAAGTCTTCACCGTCGCACGCCCGGCGATTTCGATCGTTCCAGGGGCTGCGTCGGCAATGTCGTGGAAAGAGAAACCAGAAATGTATCGTGGAAAGAGGCAGGCCTTTGCTCGACGCGAACATATTGTCGAGCACCCGGAACCTGTCGCTTACCGCGTCGGTGTTTCGAGACCTCTATTTCGTTGTGAGGCCAGCGAGAGCGGGCGATGGGATTCGAACCCACGACAACGACGTTGGCAACGTCGTGCTCTACCAACTGAGCTACGCCCGCGCGCAAACCCCGTGTGACGGGCCACGCCAAGTGACCGCCTCGCCACGCCAAGGGCTGGAATCAAGGATTATAGGACGACTGGCCGTGCTGACAAGGTCACTTGAAGCCCCGCGGCCTGCCAAGTTCGCCCGGTCAGCCGAGTTTGGCCCGCCGGCCCGCCGAAGCTATTTGCCCCGTGCGTT
>DATJTR010000291.1:0-8712 GCA_035503215.1 Pirellulales bacterium | reverse complement strand
TTCATCACCCTGGCCCAAGGCGAAGCGGGGCTGAAGTTCACGCCGAACAGCGGCTCGCTGGTGCCCGGCGGCTTCGCGGTTCAGGAAGCGACGACGAACATGACCGGTGACATTAGCGGACCGGCCGTGCGGGCGGCGATCACCGTGTCGCTGGCCGGGGCGACTGTCACGAACGCCACGACCACGATCAACACGCAAACGACCTCCGGCCTGGTCATCACACGGGGGACGGGCGACACCGCGGTAAATTATTTCTTCATCACCGGGATTACCGGCGGCACGCTGTACCAGAACAACGGGACGACCGCGATCGCCAACAACACGTTCATCACCCTGGCACAAGGCGAAGCGGGGCTGAAGTTCACGCCGAACACTGGCTCGACGGTGCCCGGCGGCTTCGCGGTTCAGGAATCGACGACGAACATGACCGGCGACATTAGCGGACCGGCAGTTCGGGCGGCAATCACCGTGACGCTCACCGGCGCGACCGTGACGAATGCCACGACCACGCTCAACACGCAAACGACTTCCGGCCTGGTCATCACGCCGGGGTCGGGCGACACCGCGGCGACCTATTTCTACATCACCGGGATTACCGGCGGCACGCTGTATCAGAACAACGGGACGACGGCGATCGCCAACAATACGTTCATCACCCTGGCCCAAGGCGAAGCCGGGCTCCGGTTCACGCCGAACTCGGGCTCGCTGGCCGCCGGCGGCTTCACGGTGACGGAAGCGACGGGCAACACGACGAGCAGCATCAGCGGACCGTCATCTCGGGCGTCGATCGCCGTGACGCTCACCGGCCCAACGGTGACGGGCGCCACGACGACCGCCAACACGCAAACGACCTCCGGCCTGGTTATTACGCCGGGGGCGGGCGACACCGCGGCGACCTATTTCTACGTCACGGGCATCAGCGGCGGCACGCTCTACCAGAACAACGGTACGACGCAAATCACCAGCGGCAGTTTCATCACGCTGGCGCAGGGCGAAGCCGGGCTGAAATTCACTCCCACTAGCGGCTCGACGGCCAACGGCAGCTTCGTGGTGCAGGAATCGACCAGTAATTCGACGAGCGGGCTGAGCGGACCGACCGCGACGGCCACGATCACCGTGGGTTATGCTCCGACGCAAGCCATCGATCTGTCGAGCGACTACAACCTGTACGGCATCACGCCCAACGGCGCGAAGTTCTTGGGTGGCCTGGACGGCGCCGGCAATGCCATTCCGGGCAGCGTGGTCGGCACCAGCCAGACTTGGAACAACGTCCCCTTCACCATTTCTTCGCCGAAGGTGGACGACGTGGTCCAAGCGTCCGGGCAGACAATCAATTTGCCGAACAACGTCTATCAGAGCATCGACCTGCTGGGTGCGGCCGTGAATGGCAACCAGCCCGACGTGACCTTCACGGTCACCTACACCGACGGCACGACGCAAACCTACACCCAGAGCATTAGCGATTGGCATACACCGCAGAGCTATTCGGGCGAGAGCGTCGTCGTGAACAGCTCGTATCGCAACACGCAGCAGGGTGGAACCGATACCAAGGCGCCGTTCGACGTATACGGTTACTCGTTGCCGCTCAACACTTCCAAGGCCGTCGAAAGCATCACGCTGACCAGCGACAGCCACGTCGAGATTCTGGCGATGACGGTGGTCGGGGTGTCGAGCTCTTCGTCGAGCGGCTAGGCAAGTTCCGATCGATCTCACGGTTCGCCGCTTTGGTTTCGCCAAGCGGTTTGCGCCTGAACCGTGTCGGCGCCGTTCCCCGTGCGCCGCTACCGATTGGGTAAGCTTTGCGGGCGGCCCACACGTCTTTTCCGGTCGCTGGCGCCGTCATGCTAGGCGCTAGACCGGTCTTCGGACTATTGGGGCATCATCCGCCCTAGCCCACGGTCCTTTGACCACTCGGCACGCGACTGGTAAGTTCAAGGCAGTTCGCGTCGCGACTTCTGCGCATGCGGCGCAGATGCGAGTTTCGACCAAGACCGCGTCGATTGCGAATGCCAGCTGGGACCCCGGCGATGTGCGCCGCCGTTCGCCTGGCAAGCGCTGCGGTTATGGTGTGGAGCACTTTAGCGTGCCTCTGAACAGGGCCGTTCAGGGGTTTACACGATCGAAGGCGGCGTGATCACGCTGCGCGGTCGCTGCAACGCCGGTGAGGCAATCGTTTTGCATAAGGGGTAGACGATCATGTTCGGCAACTTCCGCGGCGGACGAAGTTTGGGGCGTGCGAAATCGAACCGCAATGGCAAGCCGCTGGGGACGGGCGGCTCGCTGGCCCGCAATCGCCGACCCGTGTTCGAGATGCTCGAACAGCGGGCGATGCTCACGACCGTCTACAGCCCCCTGCCCGCCACGACCGACGGCAGCACGGGCAGCCTGCGGGCCGACCTGGCCCTGGCCAATGCCGACGCCGGCAGCCAGCCCGACATCATTCAGCTCTCGGCGGGCACTTACAACCTGACCTCCGGCAGCGGCGAACTCGACATCACCAACACTACCCATACGATCATCATTGATGGGGCCGGGATGGGGCAAACGACGATCGATCAGCACGTGGCCGATCGCGTGTTCAACATTGCCGCGGGGGCCACGGTGATCTTCGAGAATCTGGAAATCACCGGCGGCGACGCCGACACCGACACCACGGGCGGCACCACCGCAGCCGACGGCGGCGGCATCTTGAATCAGGGCACGGTCACGCTGACCAGCGTCGAAGTCGACCACAACGCGGCCGAGGAAACGACGGCCGGGGAGACCGGCGCCGGCGGCGGCATTTATTCCTCCGGTGCACTCACGATCAACGGCGGCAGCGTGATCAGCGATAACAACGCCGTCGGGGCGACCGGCGCGGCGGGCGGAACCGGCGGATATGCCTACGGCGGGGGAATCTACGCCAACACGCCCAGCGCCGTCACGATCACCGGCTCCACGATCGGCGGCAACGATGCCCTGGCTGGTTCGGGCGGCAACGGCACCAGCACCGCGGGAGGTACGGCCGGCATTGCCTATGGCGGTGGCATCTATATCAGCAGCGCCAGCGGCATGCTGAGCAACGACACGATCGACGGCAACATGGCCAGCGGCGGGGACGGCGGCACGGGGGCCGCCACGTTCGACGGTGGCGACGCGGAATTTGCCCAAGGGGGCGGGGTTTTCATCGGCACCGATCTGGCCACGATCGTCGGTTCGACGATCTCCGGGAACACGGTCACCGGCGGCAGTGGCGGAGCCAAAGGGGCCGGCGGTGCCGACGACGGAATCGGCGGGCTCGCCGACGGCGGCGGCATCGAGGTCACAGGTACCGGGTCGCAATTGCTCAACGACACCGTCTACGGCAACACCGCCACCGGCGGCGCGGGCAGGAATTCGGGCAGCTCCTATGGCGGCGGCATCGACGACTTTTCCGGCGGCTTGACGATCGTCAACACCACGGTCGCCGCGAACACGGCGGCAGTCGTCGCGGCCGAGTCGGGAGGCACGACGGGCACGCCCTTCGGTGGCGGCATCGACAACAACACCAGCGAGACTCCCGGCGACTCGAACCTGGTGCTGTACAACGTTCTGGATGCCACGAACACGGCGGCCGGCAGCCCCGACTTGAGCGGAGCCGCCGCCACGGCCACGAATAATCTCATTGGCAACGGCACTGGCTCGAGCGGAGTCACCAATGGCAGCAGCGGCAACCAGGTCGGTACCACCGGCACGCCGATCAATCCGCTTTTTTCAGCGAGCGGGCTCGTCAACAATGGCGGCAGCACCAGCACCGTTACTCTGCAGACCGGCAGCACGGCCCTCGGTGCCGGGAACGTGGCGGCAGCGATTTCCTACGGTCTGACGACCGATCAGCGCGGCGCCGGCTTTGCCCGAGTGGTCAACAATGCGGTCGATATCGGCGCGGTCGAGGCGCAGTCGGCCTCGGCGACTACGTCGCTGTTGGCGGTTCCGAATCCTTCGACTGTAGGACAGACGGTCACGTTTACCGCAATCGTCACGCCGTCGGGCGGATCGAGCGGCACGCCGACCGGCACCGTGCAATTCAAGGATGGCGGAACGAACCTCGGCACCGCTCAAACGCTGACGCTGGTGAACGGACAATACGAGGCGACGTACACCACTTCCGCGCTGACGGTCGGTTCGCACACGATCACGGCCGTTTATTCGGGGGACACGAATTTCACCACCAGCACTTCGCCGAGCGTTTCGCAAGTGGTTAACACGGCCAGCACCTCCACCTCGCTGGTCGCAGTGCCGAATCCGACCACGGTGGGGCAGACCGTCACGTTCACGGCCATCGTCGCCCCGACCGGCGGCGGCAGCGGCACGCCGACCGGCACCGTGCAGTTCAAAGACGGCGGCTCCGACATCGGCAGTGCGCAGACGCTGACCCTGGTGAACGGGGCCTACCAGGCCACTTACACCACTTCGTCGCTGACCGTGGGTCCTCACATGATCACGGCGGTTTACTCGGGGGACACGAACTTCAGTACCAGCACTTCGTCGAGCGTGACCGAAACGATCGACGCGGCGGCGGCCACGACACAAACGGTCGATTTGTCGACCGATTACAACCTGGCCGGCATCGTGAACGACGGCACCACGTTCAGCAGCTCGGGCGGTTTGGACGGGCAAGGAAACGCGCTGAGCGAGACGGAGGTCGGCCGCACGCTCTCCTGGAACGGCATTACCTTCCCGATCGGCGCGCCGAACGTGCCCGACGTCGTGCAGGCGAATGGCCAGGTGATCACGCTCTCCGCCGGCAGTTATTCGGGTGTTTCGCTGCTGGCGACCTCCACCAACGGCAATCAGACGAGCCAGCAGTTCAGCCTGAACTACAGCAACGGCACGTCGACGATCGTCACGCTTAACATGAGCGATTGGCACACGCCGCAGAACTATTCGGACGAATCGGTCGCGCTGACGAGCAATTATCGGGACAATTGGGGCGGCGCCCAAGACACGAGCGGTCCGTTCATCGTCTATGGCTATTCGCTGCCGGTGAATCCGGCGTTGACGCTCGACAGCATCACGCTGCCGGGCAACACGCACGTGAAGATCTTGTCGATGGCCCTGGTGGCCCCGGTCTCGCCGGCCAGCGATTTGGTCGCCTCGAATGGGTCCGGCACGTCGATCGATTTGACCTGGACCGGCTCGGCCGGGACGATCACCGGCTACAACATCTACCGCGGCACCATCCCAGGGGGTGAATCGGCCACGCCGATCGCCACGGTGACGTCGGGCACGACGAGCTACGTCGATTCGAGCACGGTCGCCGGCAACACTTATTACTACACCGTCAAGGCGATCAATTATCCGGCGATGAGCGTGGCTTCGGACGAGGCCAGCGCCACGGCCACCCCTTCGGTTTCCGGCGTGACGCAGGTCGATCTGAGCAGCAATTACAACTTGCTCGGCATCTCGGCCAACAACACGCCCTTCACCGGCGGCGGCCAGGACGGCGCCGGCAATGCCTATTCGAGCGCCGTGGTCGGAACGAGCCAGACCGTCAGCGGCATCACCTACAACATCGGCCAGGCCGGCTCCAACGACGTGGTTCAGGCCGACGGGCAAGCCATTGGTTTGCCGGTGAGCGCGAACTACACGAACATCGATATCCTGGCCGCGGCGGTCAACGGTGCCCAGCTCAACCAGACGTTCACGGTGCACTACACCAACGGCACGTCGCAGCAGTTCACCCAAAGCCTGAGCGATTGGCATGTTTTCGCCGACTACGCGGGCGAATCGGTAGCGGTGACGTCCACCTACCGCAACACCTCGACAGGCGGCCAGGACACGAGCGGGCCGTTCGACATCTACCACTATTCGTTTGCACTCACCATCCCCAGCACCTACGACATCCAGAGCATCACGCTGCCCAACAACAACAATGTGATCGTCTATGCGATCACGGTCTCGTGATCGTGCGAGCAGCGGTGTTGGATTCGACTGGGCCGATGGCCGGACGCTGCCCGGGCGGTTTCGGGCTATAATCGGCGGTGGCGAAAGCCGCTTGATACCCCCCGCCGTGCTCGAGGAGCGTTCGTTGGCCGATTCCCGCCGTTTTCCGCCCCCTTCGCGCGAGCAGCTTGCCGAGTGGGATCGCCAGATCGTCTGGCATGCGTTCACGCAGATGGCCGAGTACGAGCCGCTGATTCTGGAGCGCGGGCAGGGCTGCACGCTGTTCGACGTTGACGGCCGGGCGTATCTCGATGCGGTGAGCAGCCTGTGGTGCAACGTACACGGCCATTGCCATCCCCGGCTTGATGCCGCGCTGGTCGCCCAACTCCAGCAAGTCGCCCACGTCACTCTGCTGGGCAGCTCCCATCCGACGACGATCACGCTGGCCAGGCGGTTGGTCGACATCGCGCCGCCGGGGCTGGGGCATGTGTTCTTTTCCGACGATGGGGCCACGGCGCTGGAAGTCGCCTTGAAGATGGCCCTGCAATACTGGCGGCAGCGGAGCAAACCACGGCCGGAAAAAACGTGCTACGCCGCGCTCGATGGCGCCTATCATGGCGACACGCTGGGGGCGGTGAGCGTGGGGGGCGTGCCGCGGTTCCATGCGATGTTCGAGCCGCTTCTGTTCGACGTCGTGCGGCTGCCCGCGCCAGACCTGTATCGCTTGCCGCCAGGCGTGACGGCTACCGGGGCCAGGGCTCATTATCTCGGGCTCGTCGAGCGAACGCTGGCCGAGCACCATCGGCGCCTGGCGGCACTGGTGATCGAGCCGCTCGTTCAATGCGCGGCCGGCATGCTCGTTCATCCGCCCGGCTATCTGCGTGGCGTGGCCGAATTGTGCCGGCGGTTCGACGTGCTTTTGATCGCCGACGAAGTAGCGGTCGGATTCGGCCGCACCGGGACGATGTTTGCCTGCGAGCAAGAAGGAGTGACGCCCGATCTGTTGTGTCTGGCCAAGGGACTGACGGGGGGCTATCTGCCGCTTGCCGCGACGCTGGCCAGCGAGCGGATTTGGCGGGCGTTTCTGGGGAGCTACGCTGAATCCAAAACCTTCTTTCACGGGCACACCTATGGCGGCAACGCGCTTGGGGCCGCGGTGGCGCTGGCCTCGCTCGAAGTTTTCGAGGAGGAACAGACGCTGGCCCGCCTGCCGGCAAAGATTGCCCGCTTGGCCGAACACTTGGAACGGATCGGGCTTCACCCGCACGTTGGGCACACGCGGCAATGCGGCTTGATCGCGGGCATCGAATTGGTCCGTGACCGCGAAACGAAAGAGGCGTATCCTTGGGAAGAGAAACGCGGGATCGCAGTCTGCGAGTTCGCCCGCCAGCGGGGCGTCTTGGCCCGGCCGCTAGGCAACGTGCTGGTCGTCATGCCCCCGCTGTCGATCACGCTGGACGAACTCGATCGGATCTGCCACGCCCTGGAAGAAGGCATCGTGGCCGTGACGGGCCGGTAGCGACGAAAAGGACTGTGCAGGCCCAACGCAGCGTGGCACGTCAGTGTGGTTCCCTGACGCTCGCCGAAAACTAATGTCGCTTGAAGTACTGCACTTCACGCTCGTGCTTCTCGGCGGCGGCGCGGGTGGCAAACGTGCCGAGATTGCGCCGGTGGCCCGTGGCCGGATTCGGCTTGCGGGAATAAAGCCGATACTCGCCCGATTTGAGTTTGCGAATCATGGCGTCACTGCTCCGGCCCCTGGAAAAGCCGGCGGCATGGAAAAATTTGCAAATCCGTTTCGGTCGTTTAAGCCTCGTCTGCGGCGGCTTCGCACTTGGCCAGCAGCCGCAATTGCAGGAGCAGGCTCATTTCGGCCCGCCGCTTGCGCTCGGCATCGCTCCAAACGTTGCGGATGTGCGCCATTTCGCGGGAGATGTCGGTGCGACTGGGGGTGCTGCGATGCGTCAGTCGAGCGGCGTCCTTCAGAGCGAGAATCATGGGAACGTCCTTTGTTCTGGGGGAGAAGATGTGCTGGCGATCGTGCCCTTGGATTGTGCTTTGACGAGCGACTGCCATTTCTGGCCGGCAGCCGTTGGGCCTTGAGGAGATGCAAACGCCATACCAACCTTTCGGCCGGCTGCCCGGGGCGGCCAATTCCGCGGCGGAGGCGTTTTCTTGCCTGGCGGACGGCTGAGTGGGCGGAGACCGCGCTGGCCGGGCGCCGGCTAGGGGCAATGGCTGGCTGAGTTGGACGCGGGAAAAGGAACTGTGAGCGAGGCGTTAGCCCTCGCTGGCACGGCGCTGGCGGCGACGGCCTTGGGCAAGCGGCGGCTGACGGCTACCAGCTCGATTGCAGGCCATAGGCACGGATGAACGCCGCCAGGTTTTTGGAAGAGTGGCGCCGGGCCTCCTCCATCAACAGTGCGCCGCGGAACCGGCCCAGGTCCAAATAGGTTTGCACGTCGGGTGGAATCGGCACCCCCAAATCGCCGAAATCGGACCGGCCGGCTGCGAATCGAGCAAAGCCTGGCGAACGTCGCGCCTCGGCCAGCCAGGCCGGATCGGACGGAGCCGCGTCTCGCAACGCCGCCAGCATTGCTCGCTGTTCGGGACTGATCAGTTCGATCCGAGCCATCAGCACGCGCTCGACGTGGCAAGGCCGCGAAATCCGCAGCGGCAGCCGGGCATCGGTCCAAGCCCGGGGCACGACGAAGAACAGCCGCAGACCGGGACTCGTGAAATACGGCCGCCGCCATGTCGCGAGCATCGCGGTCGCTTCGTCGTCGAACAAGCCCGCCTCAACGAGCG
>DATJTR010000290.1:0-4279 GCA_035503215.1 Pirellulales bacterium | reverse complement strand
GGACCGATCGCCGGCGCCAATCTCACCGGGGTGGCCTGGGGCGTCGTCGGCTTTTCGGTTTTGGCTGCCATCACCCAGGCCTGCCTCCATTTCCGCCAGCGCTTGGCCCTGGAGCTGGGGGAAGCCGTCGTCCACGACCTTCGCTTCGACCTGTTCCGCCATCTGCAACAGATGCCGCTCAGCTTTCACCAGCGGACAAGGCTCGGCCGCATCATCAGCCGCATGACCAGCGACGTCGAATACGTGCGCATGGGCGTGCAGGACGTCCTGTTCGTCAGCCTCGTGCAATTGGGACAGATGCTCGTCGCCACCATGTTCATGCTGTGGTACGACTGGATGCTGTTCCTATTGGTGCTTGGACTGGTGCCGATCTTGTGGGGCCTGAACCGGCATTTCAATCGCCAGCTCAGCCGCGGCCATCGGGCCGTGCAGGAATCGTTCAGCCGCGTCACGGCCACGCTGGCCGAAAGCGTCAACGGCATCCGCGTCACTCAAAGTTTCGCCCGGCAAGACACCAACGCCGGTATGTTTCACGACCTGGTGAGCGATCATTCGCGGCACAATTTCGAGCTGTCGCAAACCCAAAGCTTGTTTCAGCGGCTCTTGGACCTGAACAATCAACTCTTCATCGGCCTGCTACTGTTCCTGGGAGCGGCCCGCGTGCTGCTGATGCCCGGCGCCTGCGACGTCGGCGCGCTGGTTGGTTTTCTGTTCATGGCCGGACTGTTTTTCGCGCCGATTACCACGCTCGGCTTGCAATACAACCACGCTCTCACGGCCATGGCCGGCGCCGAACGGGTGTTCAAGGTCCTCGACCTCGAACCCGAGCGGCACGATGATCCCGACGCCGCCGATCTGCCTCGGATCGAGGGCCGTGTCGAGTTCCGCGACGTCAGCTTTTCCTACGAGCCCGGCCGGCCGGTGCTGCACGATTTGGATTTCGTGGCCGAACCGGGGCAGTCGATCGCCTTGGTCGGGCACACCGGCAGCGGCAAGACTTCGATTCTCAACTTGATCGCCAAGTTCTATCTGCCGGATAGCGGCCAAATTCTCATCGACGGGCACCCGCTTGGTTCGATTCGCTCCCACTCGCTCCGCCGCAGGCTGGGGATCGTCTCGCAGCAGAATTTCTTGTTCACCGGCACGGTCCGCGACAACATTCGCTTCGGCCGACCCGAAGCCAGCGACGACGAAGTGCGCGAAGTGGTCGAAAGGCTCGATTGCCACGATCTCTTGGCCGCGTTGCCCTGGGGCTTGGATACGCCGGTCGGGCAATGCGGCAGCGATCTTTCGGTCGGCACGCGGCAACTCGTCTGCTTCGCTCGGGCGCTGTTGGCCGATCCGGCCATTCTGTTTCTCGACGAGGCCACGGCCAGCGTCGACACGCTGACCGAGGAGCGCATCCAGCGGGCGCTAGCCGTGCTGCTCGCCGGCCGCACGAGTTTCGTCGTCGCCCATCGGCTGAGCACGATTCGCCACGCCGACCAGGTGTTGGTGCTCGACTCCGGCCGCATCGTCGAGCGTGGCACGCATCGCCAGCTCTTGGCCGAGGGAGGTGTCTACGCGGGTCTCTACCGCCGCTTCCTGGCCACCGCCGCCTGAGCGCCGCCGCGAGGCCGCTTCCTGTCGGCCCCATTCGCACTGGCCCCTGCGCTCGAAAACCGCCGGCAATTCCTTTAGACTCTTCGCGGGCGAGCGGTGATCGGGCACCGCGCGCATGGGATCTCGCCCCGTTATCAGGCGTCGCGCCGTCCCCTGAGCCCCCGCGTTGCGTTTGGAGCCAAGCATGTTTCTCCGGTCGATCGTCGTGGTTGTCGCGGCATTGGCATGTGCCGCGGCCGCGCGCGCCGACACGCTGGCCGAGGTGCGCGCACGGGGCGAACTCGTCTGGGGGGGCGATGCCGAAGGGGGTGGCCCCTATGTCTATCCCGACCCGGCCAATCCCCGCTCGAACATCGGCTTCGAGGTCGAGCTGGCCGATGCCCTTGCGGCCGAATTAGGCGTGAAGGCCCGCTTCTTTCAGGCCCCTTGGGACGATCTCCCCTCGCTGCTGGAAACGGGACAGATCGATGTGATTCTCAATGGTTACGAGCTGACGCCGGTCCGCGCCGCCCGCATGGCTTCGACCAGTCCCTACTACGTCTACCGCCTGGCGCTGCTGGTGAATCGTGCCGGCTCGCCGATCACCGATTGGGAAAGCCTGCGTCACGCCCCGGCGGGCCGCTACCGGGTCGGCACGTTGGTTTCGTCGGGTGCATTTCTCTACATGCGGCAGCACTTCGACAGCGACATCGACCTCGTCGGGTACAAAGCACACACCGACGCGATGCGCGAGGTCGAAAACGGCAAGCTCGATGCCGTGGTCGTCGATCTACCCATGGTCACCTTCTTCTCCGATCAATACCCCGGCCTGCGGCAAGTCGGCACGCCGGTTCTGGCCGGCTATTACGTCGGCTTCGTGCGGCAGCAAGACACTTCGCTCCGCGACGCCCTCGACCGGGCGCTCGTGCACCTGGTGGCCGATGGCCAACTGCGAAAAATCTACGAGCGCTACGATCTGTGGAACGACGACCAGGAACAATTGGCCGGCCTGGCCGGCAAAACGCCGCTGGAGCTGGGCGTCCGGGCGACGCGTCTGACTCCCTGGCAAGTGTTCGTCGAGCGCGGGCCGCTCCTGGTGCGCGCGGCCGGCATGACGGTGCTTTTGGCTTGTTTGTCGATGCCGTTGGCGATCGCGCTGGGCGTGCTCATTGCGCTGGCTCGGCTGTACGGCCCCGCGCCCCTCTCTTGGTTGATGGCCGCGTATGTCGAGATCATCCGCGGCACGCCCCTCTTGCTGCAGTTATATGTCATCTTCTATTTGCTGCCGCAGATCGGACTGTCGCTCTATCCGATTCACGCGGCGGTGCTCGGCCTGGCGCTGAATTACGCCGCGTATGAAGCCGAAATCTATCGCGCCGGCATCTTGGCGATTCCCCGCGGGCAGATGGAAGCCGCCTTGGTCCTCGGCATGTCGACCCCGCAGGCGGTCCGCCGCATCATTTTGCCGCAAGCGATGCGGCTGGTGATTCCGCCGGTGACCAACGACTTCATCGCGCTGTTCAAAGACACGTCGGTCTGCTCGGTGATCACGGTGATGGAATTGACCGGCGCCTACAGCGTGCAGCGCAACGACACGTTGGCCACGGGCGAGCTGGCCGCCATGACGGCGCTGCTCTACCTGGCGATGAGCGTTCCCTTGGCCTGGCTGGCCCGGCGCATCGAGTACCGGCAACACCGGCGGCCACGCCGTTCGTTGTGAGGCGCCCCGTGTGCCGTGGGCTGGATCGACGAAAACGGCCCCGGCCGCAATCCGACGACTACTGTGGTCGTGCCTGCACGGCACCGCGAGCCTGCGGCACAGCGCCATAGGCCTGCGGCACTGAGCCATAGGGCGAATTGCCATAAGGGAGGCCGTTTGGTGCGCCGGCCGCGGCCGGTGCCGCGCCTTGCGCGCTGCTGATCTGCATCGCCGTCCCAGGCGGCAATGCGGCGGCATTCATCGTCCCCTGCTGCGGCGCAGCGGCTGCGGTCGTGGGCTTCGGCCGCTCGACGACTTCGACGGTGACGTCGTCGAGAAAGGCCTCGCCCAGGCCCGTCAGGGCGAACGTAACGGTCATCGAGCCCGAGCGTGGGGCCGCGCGATACAGCGAGAATTCCTGCCAACCCTTGGTCTGCATGATCCGCTCGGCGAGCGGTTCGCCACTGATCGAATCGAGAATCAACAGTCCGTCAACGCTGCCCGTGATTCGCTTGGGAATGTTGACCCAGCCGTGAATGAGCATGACCCGCCCCGCTTCGACCTGCATGGGGGGGCTGACCAGCCACATCGGCGATGTTTCCACTTGTACCGGCGGTTCCGCCGGATTGGCCGCGGCCACTTCCAGCCGCAGCGCCGACTTCCCGCCGTGCACCTCGCTGTCGTGGGGCTTGATCGAGGTCGTCAACGCCGACTGCGGATGCTGGAAATAGCGCCAGCCGCTGGCCAGCGCCGCCTGCAGGTCTTCGAAGTCGGCGGCCGGCAGCAGATTTGGGCCGTGCGTTGCCGTGTCGGCGTCGCCGATGAACTGCCAATAATCGGGCAGAGTGTCGAAGTTGGTTCCGAGTGCGGTGCTCAATGGGGCCGCCACCGGCTGCAAGGTCAGCTCCCAACAGCCGCGTTCGATCTGCCGCAGCGCTTGGTCCGAGCGCCGGGCGTAGGCGAACAAATAGGGTTCGTTG
Source organism: Pirellulales bacterium (assembly GCA_035503215.1). Lineage (GTDB taxonomy): Bacteria > Planctomycetota > Planctomycetia > Pirellulales > PALSA-1355 > DATJTR01. The sequence goes on along the minus strand of DATJTR010000290.1, from coordinate 19 downwards.
GTCGGCGTGGGCGCGGCCC
>DATJTR010000289.1:0-8806 GCA_035503215.1 Pirellulales bacterium | reverse complement strand
CGGGTGTGTCCTCGACGACCTGCGTCACAGCGCCGAGAAACAAGGTCTGACATTCGGACCGGATCCTTCCACGCACAGCCATTGCACTCTGGGGGGGATGCTCGGCAATGATTCTTGCGGCGCGCATTCTCTCTTGTGCGCCAAGCATGGACAGGGGCTACGAACGGCCGACAATACGCACGAGCTAGAGATTGTCACCTACGATGGTCTACGTTTGCGCGTCGGCGCAACGTCGCCGGCTGACCTGGAAACGATCATTCGCTCCGGAGGTCCCCGCGGCAAGCTTTATGCAAAACTCCGTGATTTCCGGGATAAATATGCCGACGAAATCCGCCGGCGCTTTCCACAATTGCCTCGTCGCGTCTCTGGCTACAACATCGATGCCTTGCTGCCGGAGAACGGCTTTCACGTTGCGCGGTCACTCGTCGGTTCGGAAGGAACGTTGGTGACGATTCTGGGAGCCACTCTCAATCTGGTGCCTGCGCCTCAGGCTCGATCGCTGCTGGTGCTCGGTTATCCTGATGTCTTCGAGGCTTGCCATCATTTGATGGAGATCCTAGCGTTTCAACCCACGGCCCTAGAAGGATTCGATCACCTGCTTTTCAAGTTTGTAAAGCAGAAAGGGGACAAGACTGCCGACTTGGCCTTACTGCCGCCAGGGAAAGGCTTCTTGTTGGTTGAATTTGGTGGCGACAGCAAGACAGATTGCGATGCTCAAGCCCACCGGTGCATGGCGGCTTTGAAAAAACACCGTGATGCACCGCACGCGCAACTCCTGGATGACCCCGAAAAAGAGCAGATGATCTGGAAAGTGCGCGAGGGGGGCTTGGGTTCAACCTCGTGGGTCCCCGGACGCGCGGACGCCTGGCCCGGCTGGGAGGACTCCGCAGTGCCGCCAGACAAAGTCGCCGACTACTTGCCCGAGTTGCGCAAACTTTTTGACAAATACGAGTATCAGCCCTCGCTGTACGGCCACTTCGGCCAAGGATGCATCCATTGCCGAGTCGGTTTCGACCTTTACACCGCGATGGGCATCGACAAGTTCAAATCGTTCATGGCCGAAGCGGCCGACCTGGTCGTCCGATTCGGCGGGTCGCTGTCGGGCGAGCATGGCGATGGTCAGGCGCGGGGAGAGTATCTGCCGAAAATGTTTGGCGACACGCTCTACCAGGCCTTCCGAGAATTCAAGGCGATCTGGGATCCGCACTGGAAAATGAACCCAGGCAAGAAAATCGACGCCTATGGAGCGGCCGAGAATCTGCGCATCGGATCCGACTTCAATCCGCCTCAGCCCCGCACTCACTTTCATTTTCCTGAGGATCGGGGCTCTTTCGGCCGTGCAGCTCTACGCTGCGTCGGTGTGGGAAACTGCCGCGCCGAAGGTGGCCAGGTTATGTGTCCGAGTTACCAAGTGACACATGAGGAAAAAGACTCCACGCGCGGCCGCGCTCACCTGCTTTTCGAAATGATGAACGGCGAAGTGCTGACCGATGGTTGGAAGAGCGAAGCGGTGAAAGATGCTCTCGATCTGTGCCTGGCGTGCAAGGGCTGCAAGGGAGAATGCCCCGTCAACGTCGACATGGCAACTTACAAAGCGGAGTTTCTATCGCACTATTACGAAGGGCGCCTGCGACCCCGCCATGCCTATGCGATGGGATTGATTTACTGGTGGGCGCGCGTTGCCGCGCGGATGCCGCGGCTCGTGAACTTCGTGGCCGAAGCACCGCTCTTGTGCCGAGCTGTCAAATGGCTGGGGGGCATCGCCCCCCAGCGGCAGGTGCCCAAATTCGCGGACCAAACCTTCACCGCTTGGTTCCAGGCGCGAGAGCCGCGAAATCTCGACAAGACGGCCGTCATGCTTTGGCCCGACACCTTCAATAACCATTTCTTTCCCGAGGTGCTTAAGTCCGCGGTTAACGTGATCGAAAGTGCTGGCTTTCGCGTGAAGATTCCTTGGCGATCGCTGTGCTGCGGACGGCCACTTTATGATTTCGGGATGCTCAATCTCGCCAAGCATCAATTGCGGCAAATATTGAACGTCTTGCGCGATCCGATTCAGCAAGGTGTCCCAATCGTCGTGTTGGAGCCGAGCTGCGCGGCAGTTTTTCGGGATGAGATGATGGGGTTGTTCCCGACTGACGAAGATGCCAAACGTCTTGTGCGCCTCGTTTACAGCCTGGCCGACTTTCTCGATCAAAGAGCGCCCCACTTCCAAGCTCCCGCGATACACCGCAAGGCCATCATTCACGGACACTGTCATCACAAGTCGGTCTTCAAGATGGATGCCGACAAGCAATTGCTCGACAAGACCGGCCTCGATTACGAACTCCTGAAATCGGGCTGCTGCGGTATGGCCGGCTCGTTTGGCTTCGAAGCCGACCACTACGAGATCTCCCAGCAAATCGGCGACCAGGTATTGCTACCGGCGGTTCGCGAGGCCGGGCCCGGCACGTTGATCGTGGCCGACGGTTTCAGTTGCCGCCAGCAGATTGCCCAGTCGACTCCACGCCGTGCTTTCCACACCGCGCAAGTGCTCGACGCAGCCTTGAATGTCGAGGCGCTGCCGAGTGATTATCCGGAACAAGCGATTCGAGAAAGTGTCGCGCCAGCCCGATTGCCGGTCGGGCTGGTGCTGGCCGCCGCGGCCGTCGCCGTCGGTGGTCTGTTTTGGTGGCGTGCTAAGCAGCGCGATAAAATCTTCTTGCAAGATTGGCGATGACTGGGAAGTGAGCAGCCCATTGTATGGGTCTAGTGATCCACGGGTGGTTGAAGAATGTGAGCGGTTTTAGTCGAACAAAAAGGGTAAATCGGAAGTTTCTAATTCCAGTCGTGCGCCGGCCGTAAGCGGCCCGACTCGGAAAAAAGTTCCCGTGCCGCGCGCTCGCGCTGCCTGGTCAAGCGCCGATCTCAACCGCAGGATACGATCGACGAGAGCGACCGCCAGCCCAGACGATCTCTCTCCAAGGAGAGAGTTTTACTTCGAAGAGGGCTCCGCACGGCGAGCTCCTCGGCTTTCTTCGAACCAAATTGATCCACCAGTTAGCGCCCGACGTGCCAGGGAATCGCCGCCGGGCGTTGGGCATTTCGGGCGTTGTCGCACGACGCTTCGTGAACAGGCCGCCGTGGGATTGGCGGCGCACCGTTCTCGAAAGATCGACCGATCTTCCCGAACTGCCTCCCAAAGCGGAAACTTTGGGCTAAACTCTCTGACTCTCTCCGTGGTGCCGCGTTCGAGTTCACACGCGGGATTCAGATCCTGACTCGGGCCAGAACCCGGCGGCTGACCTGGCGATCGAATCCAGGCGCCGTGGTCAAGAATTGCAAATGCCCGAGCGCTCGAAAGGATAGTCAGCATGACGAGAATCATCGACTTGTCGCACCCGATTCATACGGGCACGCCGCCTTGGCCGGGAAACCCTTCGGTCGAAATCAGTAGCTTGGACCGGGCTCGATTCAGTACCCCTCAGGCAAGACACTCCAATTCAAGCCGGCTCGCCATGAACATCCATTGTGGCACCCATATGGATGCACCGTTCCATTTCTTGGACGACGGACGGACCATCGACAACGTGCCACTTGAGCGGACTCATGGACGGGCGACGTTGGTGCGGTTGCCCAACAAGGGGCCGGGCACGCAGATCAGCAGCGATGATCTGCGTCCCTGGGAGAAATCGCTGCGCCGTACAGGCAAAGCGATCATCCAGACCGGATGGTCGGCACGTTGGATGCAACATGATTTTTTTGGCGAGTATCCGATCATCTCGGTCGATGCCGCCCGATTCCTGGTGGATTGCCAGGTTCATTTGGTCGGCGTTGAAACCGGATCGGTCGATTATTCACCGCACGACACCCATATCGTATTGCTCGGTAATGATGTGTTGATCGTCGAGTGCCTCAGGGGCTTGGAACAGGTTCCCGGCGAAGAATTCCTGTTTGCCGCGATCCCGTTCAAACTGCAAGGGCTCGACGGATCGCCGGTTCGCGCGATCGCCATTTTGGAGGAGGAATCTTGAGTTTCTGCCACGTTTTAACGCCGATAGCTTGCGCTATTTCACGCGAAAGCAGTTCGGATCGTTTTCGATTCCGAGCGACGTACTTGCGGAGTAGCTCGAACTCAACTGTCTGTTAGCAAGCTGGCCGGCAATTCCCTTTTTCGTGGCGTCGATCGACAACAGCACACGGCTACGATGGATGTGTCAAAGTGTAATCCAGTGCAAGTCTTGGTGCGTCCGCTAGTTGAACCCATTTTTCCACACTGCGCGGTTCCGGGCAGGCAGAAGTGTCGCTTCGCGCTCGATGAGTTCACCGCTCCCTTAGTCGCGCCACCGCAAATGTCCACACCTCGCCTATACAACCCGTCCAGCGAAGTTTTTTAAGTGCCGTAAAGAAGCGATTGGAAACAGAAAGCTAGCCAGCAGTTGATTGACAGCACCGCGGCTAGCTGTATGATCACGGCGCTTCGCAAGCACACTTCTGGGGGGCGAATTCCACCCCTCGAAAAACGACCAAGAATGCGGCCAGGGAGCGTGGGGTTGCCTTCGGCGGAACGATTGCCCCGCGTTTTACAAGTGCCGCGCCCGAACGAGGGAAATCCGCAGCCGATTGCGCATTCGACTGAAAAAATGGGCCTGGTTCACATGCCACCTGACATGCAAGACGCGTTGACGACCGCGATCGAAATGCACCGCACTGGCCAACTGGGACCGGCCTCCCAGTTGTATCAGAAGGTGTTAGCGCGCGAGCAAGAGAACGCCGAGGCCCTGCACTTGCTCGGCGTGCTTCGCCATCAACAAGGAGACCACGCACGCGCCGTGGAGTTGATTGGCCGGGCGCTGGCGCTGCGACCCAATGCCTTCGGCTTCCACGCCAATCTGGCCGAGGCTTATCGAGCGCAGGGCAAGTTCGAGCGGGCGATCGGTTGCTGCCGCGCGGCTTTGGCGCTCGCGCCCGACTACCCCGAGGCGCTCTGCAACCTTGGCGCGGCACTGCAGGGACTGAATCGCCACGACGAAGCAGTCGAACCTTTTCGCCACGCGTTGGCGATCAGCCCCGACTTCGTCATGGCGCACAACAATCTGGGCATCGCGCTGCGCGAGTTAGGCCAGTCGGACGAGGCATTGGTTCACTTTCAGCGCGCCGTCGAACTGGAGCCCGGCTGCGCCACGGCCCAATCCAACCTGGGCCAGCTGCTTTTGAACCGAGGCGATACCGAAGCGGCGCTCGTCCATTGCCAGGAAGCAGTGCGATTGCAGCCCGACATCGCGTCGCTGCAGCATAACCTGGGCAACGTGCTGCGGGTATTGGAACGTTATGTCGACGCCCGAGCCGCCTACCTCGAGGCGCTGCGGCTTGATCCCAACCTGGCTTTGGCCCAGGCCCATCTGGGGCTAATCTTGGAACGCGAGGGCAAGCTGGCCGATGCCCTGCCCTGGCTCAAGCGAGCTTGCGAGCTGGAGCCGGCAAATGCCAGCTTCTGGGAGTGGCTGGCCGAACTCTACGACGAAATGGAAGAGCCCGGCGAGTCGGTTCCGTGTTGGCAGCGCGTGCTGGCGTTGGACGAGGAGCGCGCCGGGCCGCACATTGCCCTGGGCTGGGCACTGCAAGAAGAAGGCCATCTTGACGAGGCCGGCGCGCATTACCAGGCCGCCCTCGTGTTGCAGCCCGAGGCGGCCATGGCGCATCTGCATCTAGCCGGGTTGCACGAAGAACAGGGCGATCTGACACAGGCCGAAGCGGCCCTGCGCACCGCGCTGCAGGTTCAGCCCGCCTTCGCCCTGCCCCACGGTCGGCTGGCAACCTTGCTGCGCGGCAAGTTGCCCGATGACGATCTGGCGGCGCTCGAGCAGCGGCTGGCCGATGAAGAGCTCGGCCAAGGGCCGCGCGCCCGGCTGTTATACGGCTTGGCCCAAGTGCTCGATGCCCGCGGCGATTTCGCCCGGGCCGCCGACTGCCTCGGTCAGGCGAATGCCCTGACATTGGAATTGAACCGCGACCGTCGCGATTATCTCCCGGCCGAACACGAGCAATTCATTGATATGCTCATCAAGAATTTCGACCGCGACTTTTTCACCCGGCTGGCCGGGGCCGGTTCGCCATCGCTACGGCCGGTGTTCGTTTGCGGCTTGCCGCGTTCGGGCACGACGCTCACCGAACAGGTGCTGGCCAGCCACTCTCGGGTGCACGGCGCCGGCGAGCTGCGGCTGGCGCGACAGTCGTTCGAAGCATTGCCCGCCGCGCTGGGCTTGTCCGAACTCCCGCGCGATTGCGTTCCCCACCTCAACGCCACGGCCACGTTGGGTATCGCCCAGCAACATTTAGAGCGCCTGGCGAAGCTCGACGGGGGCCACCTCGAGCGAATCGTCGACAAGATGCCCGACAACTACATGTATCTCGGCCTGTTGGCAGTGCTGTTTCCGCGGGCTGTCTTCGTTCACTGCCGCCGCGATCTGCGCGACATCGCGGTCTCTTGCTGGATGACCGATTTCCGCAGCATCCGCTGGGCCAACGATCCACGGCACATCGCTTCGCGCTTCGGGCAATATCGGCGGCTAATGGATCATTGGCGCGCGGTGTTGCCCGTGCCGATCGTCGAAGTCGATTACGAAGACACGGTCGAAGACCTCGAATCGGTGGCCCGGCGGCTGGTGGCGGCCTGCGGATTGGATTGGGAGCCGGCCTGCCTCGACTTCCACCGCACGGTGCGCCCGATCCGCACGGCCAGCGTGACGCAGGTGCGGGAGCCGGTCTACAAGCGATCAGTCGCCCGCTGGAAGAAGTACGAGCCGGCCTTGGCCGAACTGTTCGCGGCTTTGCCCACAAACGAGCGTGTCGCAACCCCCGGATGAATCGAGAGTAAGTTTCGGAGCCTCGTCGAATTTGGACTAAGCCCAGTCAGCCTTTTGCTAAAGGATCCATCGATGCGCCATTTGAAAACCAATCGCTGCCAACTGAACTGGCGCGGCCGTTTTTTGCGCCTCGAGCCCCTTGAAGATCGCCGGTTGCTGACGATCTTCGCGCCGACCAATGGTGCCCAACTGGCTGCCGACCTCGTCACCGCCGAAAGCAGCGGGGGCAGCAACACGATCAACCTGGGCGCCCATACCTACACGTTGCCCAGCGCGCCAAATGTCCCTGCCCACGGCGGTACGCTCTCGATCATCGGCCAAGGGGCCGGCAAGTCGATCATTCAAGGCGACGGCTCCGCCCGCGTTTTTGAATTCGTCAACCAGAATGTCTCCATCAAGGGCGTGACGATTGAAGACGGCGTGGCCACGACCGTGGATGGCGTGGCGACTGTCTCTGCCCGCCCGGCCATTCCTGTCCCGCCGGGCGGAACAGGCAGCAGCGCCCGTGGCGGCGCCATGCTGATCGATGGTGGCCGAGTGACCATCAGCGGCTGCGTCCTCAACAGCAATCGCGCCGTGGGCGGCAAAGGTGCCTCGGGGAGCGGCATGCTGCAAGTGAAGCCCTTCGTTGCCAGCGGTGGCGCCAATGGTGCTAATGGAGGCAACGGCGGCAACGCCTCGGGCGGCGCCATCTTTTTGCTTGCCGGCACACTGAACATCTGCAACTCGACTCTCTCCAACAACACGGCCCAGGGAGGTGCGGGGGGCAATGGCGGCGGAGGAATGCGCGGCTCGACCGGCACCGGAGGCGGCGCCGGCTCCTACGGAAAGGTCGGCACGGCTGGCCGTAATGGCACTACGAATAGCCGAAACGGCGGCAGCGGACAACCAGGCCAGACCGGAGGGAACGGCATCAATGGAGAGGGGGGAGGCGCGGGAGGCAAAGGCGGAAATGGTGGCAACGGCGGCAATGCGGTCGGCGGCGCGATTGCCGTGCAAGCGGGCTGCGTGACGCTCAATTGGGACACCATCTCCGGCAATAAAGCGATTGCCGGCGCCGGCGGATACGGCGGAAACGGCGCCAGTGGTGCCGCTGGCGGAGTCGGCGGCCAGGGCGGCGGCGGCGGAAGTGGCGGAGCGGGCGGGAGCGGAGCGGTGGGAGCGACTGGCACCTCCGGCTCGCCAACCGGCGGAATAGGTGGGCAGGGCGGAAATGGTGGAAATGGAGGCGCCGGCGGAGCCGGCGGTAATGGTGGGAATGGGGGCACCGGCGGAGCGGGTGGCAATGGCGGCGGGGGTGGAAACGCGGCGGGAGGCGGCATCGCACTGCTCGGCGGCTCGATCTCAATCACTGGTGGCACAATCTCCAGCAATTCCGCGCTGGGCGGACTCGCCGGGGCTGCCGGCCTAGGCGGAAACGGAGGAGCTGGCGGAGCGGGTGGAAATGGCGGCCAGGGCGGCACAGCAGGCGTCGGCGGCCGCGGCGGCAACGGCGGGAATGGCTTCCAAAACGGCGGCAGCATGGGCCAGGGCGTTCGTTTCCACCCCGACGACGACAGCAGCGGCGCCAACTACGGCGGTTCCAGCTCCAGTAGTACGCCGATCGCGGTGACCTATGGGCCTGGCGGCAGCGGCGGAGCGGGCGGAAACGGCGGCGCCGCGGGTGCCGTCGGCACCGCGGGGCTCGCTGGGGCCGGCGGAAATGCCGGACCAGGCGGAGATGGCGGCGCCGGCGGCACGGCTCGGGGCGGCGGAATCGCCGTCGTGGGCGGAACGCTTACCCTATGCAGCGCGACTCTTTCGGGGAATGTGGCCACCGGTGGCGCGGGAGGAGAGGGCCTCGCCGGCGGTGCTGGCGGCAACGGAGGCCACGGTGGCAGCGCCGCGGGCTTTATTGGCGGCGGCGGCGGCAACGGCGGCAATGTCGGCTCGGGCTCCGGCGGCGCAAATGCTCCGGGCGG
>DATJTR010000288.1:0-4132 GCA_035503215.1 Pirellulales bacterium | reverse complement strand
CCAACAACTGTCGCCGCGAGACCGGAGTGTCCATGAAAAAAATACCTGGCAGGTAACAAGCGGTTCTGGGAAAAGCGGCCCGATCGCCGCCGCCCATTATAGCTTGGGGCCACCGCAACTTCCCACTCGGTCGGCCCCTGGCTGCTAGTCTCGATCCAGCTCGATCTCCACCGCCAGATGCCGTGCCAGATCGCTCACCGCCTGGGCGGCCTCGCTGCCGGGCTTGATCGGAGCCTCTTCGTGTTGCCAGGCCAGCACGAAATGCAGCCGTTCTTGTCGCGGGCCTTCGACCTCGCCGCTGACATACTTGTCGATCAGCCGCCAGCCCAAGCTAAGAAACTCGTTCACTTCCGCCGGGTCGGTCAGCGTGACCACCTCCTTGGTTTCTTCCAACGTGCGGATCGAGGCCAGCACGTAGTTCACCACCGGCAGGGCCTCGCTGTGACGCGGCGGGATGACGTACTGGTTGATCAGTTTCCAGCCGAACCGCAGGTATTGGTTCACCGTGAGCGGGTCGTTGGTTTCCATGACCCGCCGCGCGCCTTGAATCGGTAGCGTCATCGTTTCCCCCGCTTAGCCCCGCTTGCCGCTTCCTCTGTCCGAAAAAACCCGCCCACGCTCGAAGCCGCGGGTGCAAATCCGCCTCCTATTGAGTCCGTGGCGGCAAATGGGCCGAAGGGCGACCAACGGAAGCCCTGAAAACAGGGCGTTTGAGGTTGTGCAACGAGCCCATTTCCAACCTAGCTATCAATAGCCGCCCTCGCGGGCCGACCGTCCGCTCGGCTTCCGGTCGCCGAGCCGGCAGATCTCATCTTACGAGGCAGTCACTTCCCGCACAAAAGGGGTAGAATGAAATTGGAGGCCCCGGTGGCGTTCAGGTGCGAAAAGGGAGCCAACGATGGGACACAAAGCCATCTCCGAACAAATGCTAATCGAGCACGAGATGCTCAGCCACTTGGAAAGCGCCTTGCGGGCGCTCTTGCAGTGGACGTCGCGAGGGCAAGACCTGTCGCGCAAGCTGTCCAGCTTGCGGTTCATGACCGAGTCGTTCCAGCGACATCTCGAACGCTTGATGGCTTTGGAGGAGGACGACGGCTACATGGAGGTGGTCCGCGAATGCCGGCCTGAGTTCACGCCGCAGGTCGAAGCGTTGCGAACCGAGCACGACGATTTCCGCCGTCGGCTGCGTCGTGCCGCCGCCCGCTTGGAAAGGCTTTCCTCGAACGACGTTGAACACTGCGAGCAAGTCTCGCAGGAACTGAATGCTCTGTTGGAACAAGTCGACGCCCACAGCCGCAAGGAAGTCGATCTGCTGCAGAAATCGCTGCTGCAAGAAGAAGGGGGTCCGGACTGACGCGAGCGGCGGAGCCCGCCGCGACGGGGTTGGTGCGAGTCGGCCCAGTCAGTCGGAATATTCGGCGAAGATCGCCTCGGCGGCGGCGTGGAACTGGCCACGCGCCAGCACCGCGTCGCACCCGGCGTCCCGTGCTTGTTGCAATCGCTCTTCGTGTACGTGTGGGCCGAAGGCAATGATGGCCGCTGGCGGCTGGGGCAAAGCCTGCAAGCTGCTGACGAGCTGTGGCAAATCGTCACGCGTCGTGCCGAGGTCGATCACCACGAGCCCCGCCGGCGCGGCGGCAAGACGTTTCATCAAATCGGCCGCACTCGCGGCGGTCGCGAACCGGCAGCCGGCCCGCTGAGCCGCCCCGGTGATCTTGGACATTCCCAGCAAATCGGTCGAAAGCAAAACGGCCGCCATCGCATACCCTGAAATGCCTACTCATCGCCGGTCGGGCCTGGTCGCGGACCGGCGCCCGCTCACACTGCTTCCGGGCCGCGCGCGTTGCGGCCGATTTCGATCGCTTCCATGGCCGGCAAGACGAAGATTTTGCCGTCGCCGATGTTCCCTTCCGGACCGGTCCGGCCGACGGTCATCAGGGTTTCGATCGTGCGGTCGAGAAAATCCTCGTTCACGACGATCTCCAGCGAGATCTTGCGGAGTAGGTTGGTTTGATATTCGTTTCCTCGATAAGTGGCGGTCCGGCCGCGCTGCCGGGCGTATCCTTGGGCGTCGCAAACCGTCATCCGCGTCACGCCGATTTTGGCTAGCGCCTCCTGCACGGCGCTCAGTTTGGTCGGCTGGATGATCGCCACCACCATGCGCATGTTCGTAGTTGCTCCGGTCGACGGGCCTATCCAGCGGGCAATGAGAAACTTGATCTTAACATACCGCCGGCTTCTGCCCCAGCTTTCGCCAAGTGCAAAATCGCCGCGTTTTCCAGTAATCTATACCGCTAGTCCACATGCCGCGACCAAAGCCGGCCCAGCCGCACGAGAGCGTCGGTCCGGCACCGCCTGCGCCGCCAGGCACGGTAGCCGCCTTGCGGCCGAGAATCGCGAGAGGACCGCTCGATGACAATCAAGGGACAAGGCCCAACGACCGCAGTGCCAAGTCGCGCTGCGCGAATCGTGAGCCTTGCCTTGCTGGTCGTCACCGTCCTCTGGACGCTGTTCATGATCGCCTCTCTGTGGGGCCGCTATCTCGATCCGTTTCTCGTCGGCACTTTGCACGGCCGAATCGGCTGCGACTTCTTCAGCACGCCCCGCGCCTTCCGCAATCTGGCGATTGGAAACAGCATGGTCCTCACCGAACTGGACACTTATGGACCCTACGCCACGATGTTTTTGTTTCATCCCGCCGTGGCGGTCGTGAATGGCTCGTGGACGTCGATGTTCGCTCCCTGGGTCGCCTATAAGCTATATGTCGGCATGTCGCTGGTGCTGCTGGCGGTCGGCGCGGGCATGCTCGCTCGGCAGTTCGACAGCGCGCTGCTGCGGGCCTTCACGTTTTTCGCCCTGTTCTGTTCGTTACCGACGTACTTGCTCCTGTGGACCGGCCAAGCGCATGGGCTCGTCGTCCTGTCCGTGGCGCTGGTGATGGCGGCGTTGGTGGCCATCCGTCGCGACGACCGGGCGTCGGCCGGTGCGACCCGGCTGCTACAGATCGGTCTGTTGGTCGCGCTATGCTCGAAGCCGGTGGTCCTGCTCTGCCTGCCGGCGCTCTTTGCCGCGCGAGAAACGCGGCGGGCATTGATCCTGCCGCTCGGCGTCTACGCTCTGGTATCGCTCGTGCTGTTGTTGGTACCGGAGCTCAATTCTGGAGGATACAACGGCTTTCATTGGGTCAATCTCGTGATGGGATCGACTTCCGCCACGCAGATTTACATGCTGGTGATTCCCAAAGAATTTGACTACTCCGGCAACCCAGAGATCTATTGCTTGTCGGCACTGGTACAGACGGCCCTTGGCGCTTCCTTGCCGCAATGGGTGCTCAAGATCCCGGCGCTGATCGCCTTGGTCGCGAGTGCGGCGCCCTTGTTTTTGGCGTCCATGGGGCGTCGGATCGACAGTTTGCTCGCTTCGATCATGCTCTGTTTGTTGATGCATTTTCTCTGTTTCAGTGTTGTTTGGGAGTATCACTACACGACTCTGCTACCATTACTGCCGGTGTTGGCGTGGATGGCCCCACGCGAGGAGCGAGCCAGCCAGCGGCGCTGGCTGTGGATCGCGTTCGGCGTGCTGCTGATGAATTTCGTACCAACGTTGCATATTCTCGACGCCGTGACGATTCCGAGCCCTGAGATCTCCGGGTTACTCATCCGGGTGGGACCGGTCGTCGTCGCGTTCTTCTGTTTGTCGCTTTACGCCGCCGGCAATTTTTTGGGGGCCGTTCGGGAGCGATCGCTCGCATCGCTCCCGGGCCAGGCGCGCGAGCTGATTCGCGACGGCGTCGTGCCGGCGCTCTGCGTGGGCGCCCTGCTCGTTGGCGTGATCGTTTCCACGCCTGAGCGGCTAATGAAGCCCCTGCCTCAGTGGACCCTGAATGACTGGCGCGACCATTATGACGACATTTTGTCGCGGCCGCTAACCGCGCTCAAGCCCGGGGAGGTGGCTCTTCTCCATAGTGTGATGGGGGCGATCTATGCGAGAATCGATCCTGAGCAGGCCACGCAGCATTACTTGATCGCTGCCGATCTGGCGTGGGACGAGCCCGGATTGCTATGTCAGTTTGCCGACGAAATGAAGGAGCGGGGTTTTTTCGAGTTGGCCGTCCAAGCATATCAGCGGGTGC
>DATJTR010000287.1:0-2814 GCA_035503215.1 Pirellulales bacterium | reverse complement strand
GGCCCGCGCCGCCAAGGAGCTGCGAGCGGCCTGTCGCATCGCCTTGACGGGCACGCCGGTCGAGAACCGGCTCTCCGATTTGTGGTCGTTGTTCGATTTTCTGAACCCCGGCCTGCTGGGCAGCGTCAAGGCTTTCACGCGCCTCGTCAAGAAGATGGAAGCGTCTCCGAAACCGTCGTACCAACCGCTGCGGACCCTTGTTGGGCCGTACATCCTCCGGCGTTTGAAGACCGACAAGCGCGTGATCGCCGACCTTCCGGACAAGACCGAGGTGAAGGCGTTTTGCGGCCTGAGCCGGCAGCAGGCGGCCCTGTACGAGCAAACAATCCGAGACCTTGAGGAGAAGCTTGAGACGACGGACGGCATTCAGCGACGCGGCCTGGTCCTGGCCCAGCTGATGCGCCTCAAGCAGATCTGCAACCACCCGGCCCAGGCGCTGGGGTTCGGGGACTACGACGCCAAACACAGCGGCAAGTTTCAGCGCCTGGCCGCGTTGGGCGAGGAACTAGCCCAACGGCAAGAGAAGGCGCTGGTCTTCACGCAGTTCCGCGAGATAGCCGAGCCGTTGGCCCACTTCCTAAAAGACATCTTCGGCCGACCGGGCCTGGTGCTGCACGGCGGCACCGCGGTCGCCAAGCGGCGCGAGTTGGTGGAGCGGTTCCAGCGTGAGGACGGGCCGCCGTTCTTCGTGCTCTCCGTCAAAGCCGGGGGGACCGGCCTGAACTTGACGGCGGCGTCGCAGGTGATTCACTTCGATCGCTGGTGGAACCCGGCCGTGGAAGACCAGGCGACGGACCGGGCGTTCCGCATCGGCCAGAAGCGCAACGTCCTCGTCCACAAGTTCGTCTGCCGCGGGACCGTCGAGGAGCGGATCGACGCCTTGATCGCCGAAAAGTCCGCTCTCGTGCGCGACGTGGTGGAAGGGGGCGAGCGGTTGCTGACGGAGATGGCCAACGACGAACTGCTAAAGTTCGTGGCCCTGGACGTGCATAAGGCGCTGGAATCCTGAACGCCGTTGCCGAGCGCCAGGGGTAAAATAACATGACGGCAGCGACGTTCCCGTGAAAAAGGAGTCTCCGATGTGGTATGCCTTTCGACCTTACGTACCGGTGGCCAAGCGGCGAGCCCAGGCCGCCCGCGAAGTCGAGAAGCGGCGCAAGAAGGGCCACGCCGTCTCGCCGGTCGTCGTCGAGGGCCGCACCATCGCGCACACCTTTTGGGGCAAGGCGTGGTGCGACAATCTGGAATCCTACAGCGACTTCGAAAACCGCCTGCCGCGCGGCCGCACCTACGTCCGAAACGGCTCGGTGGTGGATCTCCAGATTCAGCCGGGCAAGGTCACGGCGCTGGTCAGCGGCTCGGAGCTTTACGAGGTCAACATCGCCATCACGCCGCTGCCGGAAAAGCAGTGGCGTGCCCTCAAGTCGCGCTGCGCGGGGCAGATCGGCTCGGTCGTGGAGCTGCTACAGGGGCAACTGTCCAAGAGCGTGATCGGTCTGGTCACGGCTCACGACGGCGGTCTGTTCCCTCGGCCCGGCGAGATCAAGATGTCGTGCTCCTGCCCGGACTGGGCCGGCATGTGCAAGCACATCGCCGCCGTGCTGTACGGCGTCGGGGCGCGTCTGGATCAGCAACCGGAGCTGTTCTTTCGCTTGCGCAAGGTCGATCATCTGGAATTGATCGAGGAAGCCGTGTCGGGCGCCGGAAAGAAGACCGCCACCCGGAAGAAGACGCTGGCGGAGGCCGACGTCGCCGGGGTTTTCGGGATCGAACTCGCCCAGCCCGAAGCCGACGACGCGCCGCACGCCCTCGCGAAACCGAAGCGTCGCCAATCGGGTGCGCCCGCGGCGAAGCTGGCCGACGCGCCACGTCGCTCGCCAAAAGCCAGCAAGCGTGGCAAAGGCAAGCCGAAAGCGTGAAGTGACCGGAAACACAGCACGACTCCTCGACGACGATCCCCGCCGCCCGAAGGATGGCCAGCGCGTTGCCGTGCGGCACCCCGTCGGGGCGCATCGTGTCGTCGAAGGTGAGCGCGACTTCTCAGGCCTCGCCGCGCTTGCCATGTTGGCCCCGTCTGCGGCCCCAACCGCGACTCCGGACGATGTAGCCGATGATCTCTTTGTCGTACGGCAGGCCCGTAGCAGTTCGAAATCCTTCCGCGTTCAGGGTCGCAGCGATTGTGAGATAGTCTTTGTCCACAAGCAATTCGTGGATTCGCTCGACTGCTTTCTGCGGAGTCGTCGGCGCCCAATTCCCGACGATGGGACGATCGATCGTCATCTTCGTGTGCGCCCCCGTGTGCCATTCCACGTCGATGTCGATCTTGCCGGCGTGCGTGACCCCATCCAAGTGAACGCGTTTGATCAGCATGCGGATCAGTGTCTTGCGATCCTCCATGGACGTCGTCGGTGCCTGCCAGACTTGCTCTAAGTCGGAGGCGAGGGCTCGGAGTTGTTCCCGGTCCGACTCGCTCACGAGCTTCTCCTGGCGCGTGTCCAATTCCGCGCGCTGGCGCCGGAGTTGGTCCCGACGCCGCAGAGCGGCCTCCCACAAGGCTTCCAATTCCCCGGTGACCAAGCGGTTCTCCGGATCGGCAGCCTCATAGCGCCGCCGCGCCAGTTCGACCTCATACTCGGCACGCTGCAGTTGCAGATCCCATTGCTTGCATGTCTCGGATCGATCGGCCGCCAGCCCCTCCAGTGCGTGAAGGGCGATCTCAATCTTCGCGGGCGACACGACATCGAGGAACAGTTTGGCCACCGCCTCATCCACTCCCGCCGAGCTGAAGCACGGACACAGTTTGCCGCCATGCCG